>NZ_JBICKJ010000093.1:0-149684 GCF_043104125.1 Pseudomonas sp. xss_4 | reverse complement strand
AAAGCCAACGCAACCGCAACCGCAACGGCAACGGCAACGGCAACGGCAACGGCAACGGCAACGGCAACGGCAACGGCATTTTGGACGATAGCTTAGGGATATATCGATTAAAGCGATAAAATAGAGCCGATATTTACGCTTATTTTAGATGTTTCATAAGCGCATGATGGCCCTATTCCACCTTTTGAAGGAGTCCAATCATGCTTCAACTACGACCATTCAACACCCTGGGCGCCGCCAACCACGGCTGGCTCGATGCGCACCATCACTTCTCGTTCGCCGAGTACTACGACCCAGCCCGCATGCACTGGGGCAACCTGCGGGTCTGGAACGACGACATCATCGCCGCTGGCAGCGGGTTCCCACCCCACCCTCACCGGGACATGGAAATCATCACCTACGTGCGCGAAGGGGCCATTACCCATGAAGACAACCTGGGCAACAAGGGCCGGACCGAGGCTGGCGACGTGCAGGTGATGAGCGCCGGCACAGGCATCGCGCACAGTGAGTACAACCAAGAGGACAGCGAGGCGCGCATTTTCCAGATCTGGATCGTGCCCGAGCGCACTGGTGATGCACCGTCCTGGGGTACACGCCCGTTTCCCAAGGGTGAACGCGGCGAAGGCTTCGTGACCCTGGCCAGTGGCAGAGATGGCGATGAAGGCAGCCTGCCGATTCGTACCGATGCCCGCCTGGTCGCCGCAACGCTGCGCGCCGGAGAAACCGCCGAGTACCGGTTCGACCCCAAGCGGCGCGGTTACCTCGTCCCGGCCAAGGGCCGCATCGAGGTCAATGGGCTGCAGGCCAATGCCCGGGACGGCGTGGCCATCGCCGAAGAAACGTTGCTGCAGGTCACCGCCCTGGAAGACAGCGAGATCGTGCTGGTGGACGTCGCCTGAAACGCTGGCACTCAGCCGGGCCGATCCCTCAAGGATTGCCCGGCTGGGCCAGCTCAGCCAGCACTTCGGCGGACGTGATGACCTGGCGGAAATGATGCTCCCACAAGGCGATGCCCATCTTCGCCGAACGATCCAGCGAGGAGCCGACGGTCATGTCGGTCACCAGAGTCGGCATCAACCCAGCGTCGAACAGCGCGAAACCGGCTGCCAGCACACAGGTGTCGGTCTGCAAACCGCTCACCAGCACACGCTCCACCCCGAGACCGCGCAGGTACTCGATCATCTCTTTACCCGGTCCGTAACCATGCTTGATGAACACCCGATCGGCTTCGATCAGGCTTTCATCCTGGGCAGCCGGGTGCCAGCCCAATTGCCGCTCGAAAGGTGTCACTCGCTCATCGTGCAACTCGACCGAGGCGATGGTAGGTATGTTGGCCGAAAGCAGTCGCAGGCCGTCGACCAACCATTCCGGCGGGCTGAATGTGGACTGCACGTCCACGATGAGCAGGACCTGACGCATGAGCACCTTCCGTCATGAAAAAGCCATGGAGTATACCCGCCTGGGCCTGACAAGCGCGTTGAAGCCCAACCCGCTCATGCACGACGGTGCTCGGCCAGGCTGATGAACAAATCTTCATGCAGGCTTGAGCCCCGCAGGCTCGGGCGGCCTGGGCGCGGCCCACCTCACCGCGCTGCGCGGCGCCTTGAGGCGGGCATGCAGCTTGCGTAGCATCACTGCCCCACCCGGCACCAGCCCGTTACCAACGCCTGCCCGCCCAGCCTTCTACAGACAGAGCCCATGCCCCAACCGATCCCCCTCAAGGACCATGAAAAGGAAAAGCACCTGGTCAACCGCCGGCTCCTGGCCTGCGCTGCGCTGGTCTTCAGCCTGGTCGCCATCCTGATTGGTCGGTTGTATGTGCTGCAAATCATCCAGCATGACCAGCAAAGCGCCGTGTCGGAAAACAATCGCGTCCATGTGCTGCCGATCGCACCCGAGCGAGGCTTGATCTACGACCGCAATGGCACTGTGCTGGCCGACAACAAGCCCAGCTTCGACCTGACCATGACCCGTGAACGGACCGGCGGCGACAGCGCCAAGGTGCTCGACACCCTGACCCAGGTGCTGGGGCTCGATGACGAGGACCGCAAACAGTTCGACAAGGACCTGCGACGCGGGCGCAAACCCTTCGAGCCGGTCACCTTGATGGTGGGCTTGAGCGAAGAGCAGATTGCCTTGATTGCCGTCAACCAGTTCCGCCTGCCGGGCCTTGAGGTGGAGCCGCAATTCATTCGCGAATACCCGCTGGGCGAGCACTTCGCCCATTCGGTCGGCTACGTAGGCCGCATCAACGAAAAAGAGGCCAAGACCCTGGACAGCATCGAGTACCGGGGGACTCAGTCGATCGGCAAGACGGGCATCGAACGTTTCTATGAAAGTCAGTTGCACGGCCACGTAGGCTATGAGGAAGTCGAGACCAACGCCCAGGGCCGGGTGATGCGTGTGCTCAATCACAAGGCCCCCACGCCAGGCCAGGACATCGTGCTGACCCTCGATGCCCACCTGCAACTGGCGGCGGAAAAGGCCCTGGGCGAGCGCCGAGGCTCGGTGGTGGTGCTGGACCCGGCCAACGGCGATGTGCTGGCGATGGTCAGCAACCCGGGGTTCGATCCCAACCTGTTCGTCAAGGGCATCAGCTTCAAGCAGTACGCACAACTGCGCGACTCCATCGACCGCCCCCTGTTCAACCGCGTGCTGCGCGGGCTGTATGCCCCAGGGTCGACGGTCAAACCCGAAGTGGCCATTGCCGGGCTGGACAGCGGCGTGATCACGCCGGCCAACCGCGTGTTCGACCCGGGTTACTACGAGTTGCCCAACTACGATCACAAATACCGTAACTGGAACCGCAGCGGTGATGGCTGGGTGGACATGTACACCGCGATCATGCGTTCCAACGACACCTACTTCTACGACCTGGCGCACAAACTGGGTATCGAGCGCCTGCACGACTACATGGCCGAATTCGGTCTTGGCCAGAAGGTGTCGCTGGACATGTTCGAAGAAGCGGCCGGGCTGATGCCTTCGGCCGAATGGAAGCGCGCGACCCGCCGACAGCCCTGGTTCCCCGGTGAAACGTTGATTCTGGGTATTGGTCAGGGCTACATGCAGGTCACGCCATTGCAACTGGCGCAAGCCACCAGCCTGCTGGCCAGCAAAGGCGTATGGCATCGCCCGCACCTGGCGATGACCGTCGGTGGCGATGCGCCCATCGACCCTAACCCCATGCCCGATATCGTGCTGCACGACAAACGCGCCTGGGATCAGGTGAGCCAGGGTATGCAAATGGTCATGCACGACCCGCGCGGCATCGCGCGCGCTGCCGCCGCTGGCGCGCAATACCGCATTGCCGGCAAGAGCGGCACGGCCCAGGTGGTGGCCATCAAGCAAGGGGAACGCTACAACCGCAACAAGACCCTGGAACGACACCGTGACAACGCCTTGTTCGTCGGGTTCGCCCCGGCCGAGCACCCCAGCGTGGTCGTGGCGGTGATGATCGAAAACGGCGAAGCCGGTGGGCGGGTGGCAGGCCCGGTAGTGCGTGAGGTCATGGATGCCTACCTGCTGGACGAACAAGGTCATCTAAAGCCCGAATACGCCGGCAGCTCGGCGGGCAAGTCACCTGCCCACGGCTGAAAGCAAAGCCCGCAGGCGGTCAGGCCTTGCGTTCAGGGCGCAACGCGGGGCATCAGATCGTAAGGGTGCTGCCACCCCGGCAACGCCTGCAGTCGCGCTTTCCAGGCTTCGATGTGCGTGTACTGCTGCACGTTCATGCCGGTGTCCTCGGGCATGAACACATAACCGGCCAGCGACAAGTCGGCGATGGTCACCCGCGCGCCGACCATGAACGGTGTGCCGGCCAGGTGCGCATCGACGATGCGGTAGGCCGCGGCGGCTCGCTCGCGCAGGAACGTCGTCACCTCGGTTTCGCCCGTCTTCTTCAGGCACAACAAAAAGCGCAGCGCCGCGTAGTAGCTGGTGAACTTGTGGTTGTCGAACAGCATCCAGCGCCAGATCTCACGCCGCTCTTCTTCACTCTGGGGGCCGAACTGGCCTGTTTGTGCGCTCAAGTAGTCGAGGATCAACGCCGACTGGGTCAAGCAGGTGCCCCCATGCATCAGCACCGGCACCTCACCCTGCTCGTTCACCTCGTCGCGCCACATCGGGTCGCGGGTCTGGCCATTGAAGAAGTCCACGAACACCGGCTGCCAGTCCTGGCCGGTCAGTTCGAGCATCAGCGCAGCCTTGTAGGCATTGCCGGATTCGGCGAAACAATGCAGCGTGTACTCGGACATGGTGCAGCCCTCGGTGGCTGTTGGGGTAGGCCGCTGAGCAGAGCACACCGGTGGCGATGCGGTCAATCCGGGCCTGACGTCGATGTTGGCCAGGCCCGTTGACCCGCCCAACCCTGCCCCGCCTGAGCAGACCATCGGCTAACGCTTCGGTGAGGGAACTCCACCTGCATGCGTAGCCTCTCACCAATAGTGGTAATCCCCTGGGCTTCACCTATTGGAGAACACGACATGCGCCAACTTGCCCTCGTACCCGCACTGCTGCTTCTGTTGCCTGCCGGCGCTGCCATGGCCCGCGTCGACGGCCGCGACATTGCCACTTCGGCCGGTGTCTCGGCTTCGCTGTACTCAACGTTCAAGGATGACAAACGCATCATTCCTGCCCGTGACGAGCTGTCTGCGTTCGTCGCCAGCGGTGGTGCCATTCGTGGTGCCTACGTGGAAGCTGCCTTGCAGCAAGCACGCAAGGACCACCCCGGCCTGCAAGTCAACGATGAAGAACTCGCTCGCGCCATCCTCTCCCAGGACGACCCTCTGGTCGCCCAGCAATGACTGCCGCCGGCGTTGGCCCTCGTTGTGGCCAGCGCCGGTCGTAGCCCGCCCCGCAAGCCCTAAGTCCAGACTGGGGCTACACTCGTCATGACCCTATAAGAACAACGCATCCAAGTGAGATGACGATGCTGTATGACGAACACGTCGACGGCGCGCTGCCGACAGTTGATCGCGAGCTTTTGGTTCAGTCCCTGCGCGAGGCACTGCCTGACCTTCAGGTGCTCCACCGCGATGAAGACCTCAAGCCGTATGAATGCGACGGCCTGGCGGCGTACCGTACGGTGCCGCTGCTGGTGGTGTTACCCGAGCGCGTAGACCAGGTGCAGCGTGTGCTGCAGCTTTGCCACCGGCTCACCGTACCGGTCGTGGCTCGCGGCGCCGGGACCGGGCTGTCTGGCGGTGCCATGCCCTTGGCCAAAGGCGTGTTGCTGGTGATGGCGCGGCTCAATCGTATTCTCGAAGTCAGCCCCCAAGGCCGCTTCGCCCGGGTCCAGCCGGGCGTTCGCAACTTGGCCATTTCCCAGGCCGCCGCCCCTTACGGGTTGTACTACGCCCCCGACCCTTCATCGCAGATCGCCTGCACCATCGGTGGCAATGTCGCTGAAAACGCAGGCGGCGTGCATTGCCTGAAGTACGGTCTGACCGTGCACAACATCCTCAAACTGGAAGTGCTTACCGTGGAAGGTGAACGGCTGACCCTGGGTAGCGATGCGCTCGACAGCCCTGGGTTCGACCTTCTAGCACTGTTCACCGGCTCCGAAGGCATGCTGGGGATCGTCACCGAGGTGACCGTGCGGCTGCTACCCAAGCCACCCGTGGCACGGGTTCTGCTTGCCAGCTTCGACCGGGTCGAGGACGCCGCGCGGTCCGTTGCCCACATCATTGCCGCCGGCATCATTCCCGGGGGCCTGGAAATGATGGATAACCTGGCCATTCGGGCGGCCGAGAGCTTCATCCATGCCGGGTACCCAGTGGAGGCAGCCGCCATCCTCTTGTGTGAACTCGACGGGGTCGAGGCCGATGTGCACGAAGACTGCGAACGGGTGGCCACACTGTTCACCCAGGCCGGTGCCAGCGAGGTGCGGCTGGCGTGTGACGAGGCGCAGCGTGCACGGTTCTGGGCAGGACGCAAGAATGCCTTCCCTGCCGTCGGCCGCTTGTCCCCGGACTACTACTGCATGGACGGTACGATTCCGCGGCGTGAGCTGCCCCGCGTGCTGGTGCGGATTAGTGAAATGGCGCGCGAGCATAGGCTGCGGGTGGCCAATGTGTTCCATGCAGGTGACGGCAATATGCACCCGCTGATCCTGTTCGACGCCAACCAGCCTGGCGAGCTGGAGCGGGCCGAGTCCCTGGGTGGAAAAATCCTGGAGCTGTGCGTGGCCGTTGGTGGGAGCATCACCGGGGAGCATGGGGTCGGCCGGGAGAAGATCAACCAGATGTGCGCCCAGTTCACCCATGACGAGCTGCGGGTGTTTCACGCCGTCAAGGCTGCATTCGACCCGCAGAGCTTGCTCAACCCTGGCAAGAACATTCCCACGCTGCACCGCTGCGCCGAATTCGGTGCGCTGCACGTGCACCATGGGCAGTTGCCCTTCCCTGCGCTGGAGCGGTTTTGATGGGCACGGACCAGGATGCAAGCCAGGCGTTGCTCGAGCAGGTTCGCCAGGCGCTGGATGCTGGTACGCCCTTGCGCATCCAGGGCAGTGGCAGCAAGGCCATGATCGGCCATGCCGTCAACGGGCAAGTGCTCGATACACGCGGCCATCGCGGCATCGTCAGTTACGACCCCACGGAGCTGGTGCTGACGGCTCGCGCCGGTACGCCGTTGCGCGACATCGAGGCGGCGTTGCAGGAAAACGGTCAGATGCTGGCTTGCGAGCCACCGCACCTGGGCCCGGGTGCCACCTTGGGCGGCATGGTGGCGGCTGGCTTGTCCGGGCCCAGGCGGCCCTGGTCAGGATCGGTCCGTGACTTCGTGCTGGGCACCCAGGTAATCACAGGCCAGGGCAGCGTGCTGCGCTTCGGTGGCCAAGTGATGAAAAACGTGGCCGGGTATGACCTTTCACGGTTGCTGGCAGGCAGTTTCGGCTGCCTGGGTGTGCTGACCGAGGTGTCGCTTAAAGTCCTGCCCGTGCCGCGGCACTGCGTAAGCCTGCGCCTTGGAATGGATCGGAGCCAGGCCTTGGCCGCGCTCACGCGCTGGAGCTCGGAACCACTGCCGCTCAGTGGTGCCTGCCACGATGGACAAGCATTGTTCGTGCGCCTGGAAGGTGGCGAGGGTTCGGTAGCGTCGGCCCGCCAGCGCCTGGGGGGCGAGTACGTGGACGGCGAGTTCTGGACGCAACTGCGTGAGCAGCGCCTGGCATTCTTCACCCAGGGCAGCGAGCCCTTGTGGCGTGTGTCGGTACCCCTCGCAACAGGGGAACTGCACCTGCCGGGACGCCAATGGCTGGACTGGGCAGGCGCCCAGCGCTGGCTGCGGACAGACGCCCCAGCCCATGTCATTCACCGCATCGCCGAACAGGCGGGTGGCCACGCGCTGTGCCTCACCCCAGGCCAGGCCCCCTACCCGCCCTTGTCAGAGCCGCTGATGCGCTACCACCGGAGCCTCAAGGCCCAACTGGACCCCAAGCGCATCTTCAATCCTGGCCGTCTGTACCCGGACCTCTGAGGGCAGCCCATGCAGACCAACCTGAGTGACAGCGCACGCACACTCGAGCGCGCCGAGGAGGCAGAACGCATCCTGCGCGCGTGCGTACACTGCGGCTTCTGCACAGCGACCTGCCCCACCTACCAGCTGCTTGGCGATGAGCTCGATGGCCCGCGCGGGCGCATCTACCTGATCAAGCAGGTGCTCGAAGGCCAGCCCGCCACTACCAGTACTCAATCTCATCTGGACCGATGCCTGTCGTGCCGCAGCTGCGAAACCACTTGCCCGTCGGGTGTGCGTTACCACGACCTGCTGGACATTGGCCGGGCCGTCGTGGAGCAGCAGGTGCCACGACCACTGGGCCAGCGCCTGTTACGTCACGGCCTGCGCTTTGCGATGGTGCGCCCCGCCGTTTTCAAGGCCCTGCTGCGAACTGGCCAAGCCCTGCGCCCCTGGCTACCGGCGCAGGCCCAGCAAAAGGTGCATTTGCAAAAGGCGGCTGACCTGATGCGCCCGGCGGTGCGCCATCCGCGGCGTGTCCTGATGCTCGAGGGGTGTGTGCAACCGGCATTGTCACCGGCGACCAACGCCGCGGCGGCGCGCCTGCTCGATCGCCTCGGTATCAGCGTGACCCCTGCACCGGCCGAGGGTTGCTGTGGAGCAGTGGACTACCACCTCAACGCCCAAGCGCAAGGTTTGCAGCGCGCACGGCGGCGCATCGATGCCTGGTGGCCAGCCGTTGAGGCGGGCGTCGAGGCTATCGTGATCCCAGCAAGCGGCTGCGCCGCGTTCGTGCGCGAGTATGCTCACCTGTTGGCTGCTGACCCGGCCTATGCAGCCAAGGCGGCGCGGGTCAGCAGCCTGTGCCGTGACTTGGTGGAAGTCCTGGGGGATGCGCCCGTCGAGCAGCTGGCGGTGCCCGCCGGACGGCGCCTGGCGTTTCACTGTCCGTGCACTCTGCAACATGCCTTGAAACTGGGTGGCGCTGTGGAAGCGCTATTGATCCGGCTGGGGTTTACCCTGACTCCGGTCACCGATGCCCACCTGTGCTGTGGCTCGGCAGGCACCTATTCGCTGACCCAGCCAGGGTTGTCCAGGCAGCTGCGCGACAACCGGCTGGACGCCCTGGAACGCGGGCAACCGGACGAGATAGCCACCGCCAACATCGGCTGCCAGGTGCATTTGAATGGCGCCGGGCGCACCGCGGTTCGGCACTGGGTGGAGATCGTCGAAGAGGCGCTCAGGCACGCAGAAGAGCGCGCCGGGGCGAACGAGGGATAGGCGTCCCCTGCCGCCTTGTGCATCTCGTCCTTGGTAAGCTTCATCGTCGCCCATTTACTTGATTGGGATTTTTCACCGGCCAACCTAGGAACCGTCCTACTTGTCGCATGGCAGAGCAGAAAACATGATCGACGCAGTCGCCCCCACACAGGACGCTGCGCATGCTCGCCAACCCGCACCTTCTTGCCGAACTGCGCAGCCACCTGCGCGAACTGCTCACCCATGACCTGGCCAACCCAGACCAGGACCCTCATCTGTCTGGCGTCATGTTCTTCTGCGTCACCGACGAGCCATCCAGGCAACTGATCGAGCGAATCGAACTGCTCGCCAGCGAAGCGTTTTTCGATGCTCGGGGCCGGGCCATCACCCATCACATGAAGGCCGCCGTCGTGGAAGGGGTTCAGATCAAGCGCTGCCGTAGCGCCCCTGCCGACGAAACCCGCATCCGCATCATTCTCTCGGGCAAAGGCTACATCACGGTGAGCATGGCCAGGGCCTAAGCAGTCTTGCTGCGGCGTGAGCAGGCACCCCGCCGTACGCAATCCGCTATCCTGAGCGCTCTCTTGCTTTGGAATGCTCCATGGAACTGCATATTCGCCTGGAGGGCCGCAAAGGCTTGGCTGCCCAGCTCTACGCGCAGTTGCGCGCGGGCATCGAATGCGGTCACCTGGCGGCTGGCAGCCAGTTGCCGCCCAGCCGCTTGCTGGCCGAGCAATTGGGAGTGTCGCGCAAGACCGTCGCGGACGCCTATGCACGCCTCACCCAGGACAACTTGCTGAGCGCGGTAGTCGGCCGGGGTACGTTCATCAATACGCTTGCACCCAAGCGCAGCGCGCCGCCAAGCGCCTTGACCCTTGCCGGCGATGCGTCGCTCAGGCGCTGGCAATCCCGCGCCACCGTACTGGGCCAACGTCAAGCGCAATTGGGGGTGCGTTATGACTTCATCGGCGGTGTGGCGAGCAAGGCGCTATTCCCGTTCGACCTGTGGCGCAGCTGCCTGAACTACGCCGTGCGGCGAAGCCAGCATCATCCACAGCGGCATTTCCCAGCCCAGGGCCTTGCGGAACTGCGCGAGGTCATCGCCCACCACATCGCCTACGCCCGGGGCGTGCACTGCACGGCTGACGATATACTTGTGTGCAACGGCGCCCAGCAGGCCCTGGACCTGATCGCCAGGGTGCTGGTGGAGCCTGGCTGCAAGGTCGCCATGGAGGACCCGGGGTATCCGCCGGCACGGCAGTTGTTCCTGGCCTTGGGCGCCCAGCTGCAGGGGGTGCCGGTGGATGAAGAAGGTTTGTGCGTTGACCAGATTGCCGAGGGCACGCGGCTGATCTATGTCACGCCTTCGCACCAGTTCCCATTGGGCATGCCGATGGGCGAGACACGCCGGCGAGCGCTGCTGGCCCGGGCAGCCGCGTTGGGTGCGCTGATCATCGAGGACGACTACGACTGCGAATTCCGCTATCTGGGGCCTAGGGCCGATGCGCTGCAACGCCTGGACACCCAGGGCCTTGTGGCTTACGTCGGCACGTTCTCCAAGACCCTGCTCCCGGAGTTGCGCCTGGGTTATGCCGTTTTGCCAGAAGCCGTGCTCAAGGCCAGTTGCGTGGCCAAGCAATTGAGCGACTGGCACAGCCCGACCCTGCTGCAGTGGGCCCTGGCCCGCTTCGTGGAACAGGGGCATCTGAACCGGCACATCCGCCGTTGCCATGAGGTATACAGCGCGCGTCGCGATCGCGTGTTGCAGCGTCTGGACGACGACCTTGCCCCTTGGCTCAGGGCCATTCCCGCCGAGGCGGGGTTTCATCTAAGTGCCTTGGCGCAAACGGGGCTCGACGTGGAGCACCTGGTCGAACAGGCACGCAAGGTCGACCTGGGCATTTACTCGCTCGCCCCGTTCTTCAATGAAACGCCAGTGCGTCCGGGGCTGTTGATGGGCTTTGGTGCCATTGAAATGCTCGACATCGACCCAGCATTCGACCGACTGCGCGATACCCTGCGGCGGATCAGCTGAGGGCATCGATGTTATCGACCGGGACGGGTCGAGCTAGCGCCTTCGCGTAGCTCTGCGGGCTGAAGGCTATCGTCACCAGCAGCATCGTCAACACGCTGGCCGTGAGCACGGTCCACGCGCCTTGAAAATCACCGTCGAGCGCACGCAGCCACCCGATGATGTACGGCACACAGCCGGTGATGATGAAGCCGATACCCTGGACGAATCCCGCCAGGCCGCCGGCTTCGGCTGGCGTAGGAAGATGTTCGAGGGTCAGGGTCAGGCTTTGGCTGAAACAGGCGCCCAGCCCGAACCCGATCAACGCTACCCAAAGCCCTGGTGCGGCGGTGGGTGCCATCAGTAACCCCATGAACCCTACCAGTTGAATCGACAGCGCCAGCGCAAGGCCTGGGCGCCGATCCACCCAGCGCCTGAGCAGCAGCGGCAGGCCCAATGCGCCCAGTACCTGGAATAGGGTCATCAGCCCCACCAGGTCGGCGCCTCCCTGTGCGCTGCCTCCCTGCTCCAGATAAAACGCTGGCAGCCAGGCGACCATGCTGGTGTAGCCGCCATTGATCAAACCGAAGTACACGGCCAGCAACCAGGCCCGTCGGTGGCCAAACCAGTGCCCGCCGTTTGCTTTTAACACGAGGGGCTGTATGTTGCGTGGCCGCAGGATGAGCCATGCCAGCATGGCAAGCATCGCCGGTGCGGCCCAGGCCCCCAGGCCCAGTTGCCATTGCCCGGAATACTCAGCCAGGTGCGGGCCCAGCACAGCAGCCAGCCCGCCGCCGCTCATCAAGGCAGCCGAGTACAGGCCCATTGCGCCAGCAAGGCGCCCCGGAAACCAGCGATTGACCAACCCTGGCATCATGCCCTGCACCACCGCCACGCCCACGCCGGCAAGCACGGCGCTGGCAACCAGTGCCCAGGCACTTTGAAGTTGCAACCGCCACAAGCACGCCAGCGCGATGGCCGCCAAACCACCGAGCATGCCGGCGTGTTCGCTCAGCCATCGGCGTGACCAAGGGTGCAGTAATGGAACCGCTCCCATGCACAACACCGGCAGCGCCGTCAGCAATGCCGCTTGCTGATAACCCAGGCCGGTACTGATGCGCATTGGCTCGAGCAAAGGGCCGATGCTGGTCAGGATGGGGCGCAGGTTCAAGGCCAGCAGCACGACCAGCATCGCTCTCCAGACTACTGTCATTGATCGTTGGCCTGTTGCCACTGAGCGTACAGCCCGCTTTCGTCGTCGGGCTTGAAGGCGCGCAGCGGCAATGACTGCTGCTGGGGCGCACGCGTCATCTGCGCGTACAAGTCAGCGGTGGACAGCCCGTAAGGCTGGCCTTCGTCGTTGTCATAGGCGAACCAGGCCTGGCTGATACCGCACAGGTGCATGGCCGCCAGGCACATGGGGCATGGGTGGCCGCTGGCATACACCTGGGCGCCGTCAAGACGGGCGCGCCCCAGCGCCTGGCTGGCCTGGCGGATGACTTGCATCTCGGCATGGGTGGTCGGGTCTTGTGAGCGGTGTATCTCATTGACACCGCGCGCCACAACCTGGCCTTGGTACACCAGGACGGCACCGAACGGCCGACCTCCGGCTGCGATGTTGGCGCGTGCCAGTTCGAGGGCCTCGCGCATGAAACGGACTTCTGGCATGGCTCGATCTCCTTGGATGGGACGGGTCATTATCCTGAGTCGGTGGCAGTGGCAGAAATGAAGAGATTGGATGCCTGTCAGTGGGGATGCGAATGGCAGGATTGGCCTCCCCGAAGATGAGCGGATTGGCTATCGGACGTATCGGTGCCCGAGGGTATCGTGACGCCACCCTAAAGCGTTTCTGGAGAGCGCCATGCAATACCGCATCGACTGGTCGAAACAAGCCCCTGACGCCTACAAGGCCATGGCAGCCCTGGAGCAGGCGCTGACCCGCACGGGCCTTGAGCACGATCTGCTTGAACTGGTGCGCTTACGCGCCTCGCAGATCAATGGCTGCGCGTACTGCGTCAATCTGCATGCCAACGACGCGCGCAAGGCCGGCGAGCGCGAGGCGCGCCTGCAGACGTTGTGTGTGTGGCGGGAGACGACCTACTTCACGGGGCGTGAACGAGCGGCGCTGGCCTGGGTTGAGAGCCTGACCCGGCTGGCCGATTGTGGCGCCCCGCAGGGGGAGTATGAGGCATTGCTGGAGCACTTCGAGCCAGCCGAGGTGGTGAATCTCACGTTGGCTATCGCGACCATCAACGCGTGGAATCGGTTTGGTGTGGGGTTTGCCATGGTGGCGGGTTGAGGGGGTCTGGGAGAGGCTGGTGTTTAATTCAGTCTTTCTCTGATTGGAGCATCAACATTTAGCTATGCCCTGTGATGAATCGAGGCACATCCCTCGAAGGCTACTCTATACCGGTGGGAGCGGCCTCGCCGGGGCGCCGGACCGGCGAGGCCGCTCCCACACAGGGGGGCGCAGTCCCTTAGATGCGGTGAAAGACAGTTGCTTCTACAATGGTCGTGCGAGGTCTGGGGGGGCGGTATCACACTTGAGCTGCGAACATGCCACCGCATCACCCCCCTGCCACTCGCCCAGCCATCTTCACCAACGCCTGCCTCAAACTGGGCAAATCACTGTACCGCTGCTCGGCCATTACTTTGCCGTCCTGAACCTCCAGCCATTGCACCGATTCGCGGTCCCCGCCGTAGCCCTTGGCCACCTCCCCGTCCCGATCCAGCAAGATCCGGTAATTGGCCGAGCGCATGGCAGGTACCATCACCGCTGCCACCATGCTGGGCATCTTCTCGATGTCTGCGACAAAGACCACGCCCCGCGCTTCAAGATAGCCCTCTGGCGTGTGCTCGACCGCATTGTTGACCAACCGTGCAGTGGCCATGCTGCGCGCAACCATGACCACGCGGGTCTTGTCGTCCAACGTGAATGCCTGGTCGAACTGGTCATTCAAGGTCCAGTGCTCGGCGGCTTGCACCAGGGGTGCACAGAGCATCGCCAGGAACAGAAAAGGAGTGCGCATCTTGCTATCTCGCAGTCAAAGGTTCGCCCACACTAGCCGTCTTGTGCTCAGGCGCCAAGCACTGCGCTTGAAGCCGCCTGCGGATGCTGCAAAATGACGCCCTGCGATGACCGGTTCAACAAGGAAACCTCATGCTTTATATCGTCATGCTGGGGGGACGCCATGCAGGGGCCAAGATCGAGGTCCACGACATGGTGTTCGCCCAGGCCCCCAGCTTGCAACAGGCCTACCCGCAGCTGCGCGACGCATGGTTCGGCAGCCAGCAGGGGCTGCACATCGATGCCTGGCTGGAAGTCGACGGCGTGGATGGCATGCGGGTGGAGTTGCACCCCCACCCGGCAAAACGTGGTGCGCTGCGCCTGTACTTCATCAACCTGGGCGGCTACGAACGCGGCGTGTTCGGCGAAGCGCACCGCTACGTGCTGGTCAGCGCCCGCAACAAGGCCGATGCCAAGGCATTGGGCAAGCAACACATGCAAACCGGCTGGCTCAAGCCGCATACCGATGCCGTGCTGAGCGTGGACGACTGCCTGGCGATCGACTGCGTAGACGGGTTGTACGTGCACCTGGTCGAAGGGCCGCACAAACCTGTCGTTTCGCGTAACGATTATATTCCCCTCTGACTTTGCGCCTCTGCCGGGGCCCTAGGGAGTCTCCCATGCCTTACCCCATCGAACAGAAACTGGTGATTGGCGTTGCCTCCAGTGCGCTGTTCGACCTGACCGTCTCGGACGACATCTACACCCAGGACGGCGTCGAAGCGTACCGGCGGCACCAGGAACAGAATCTGGATGAGCCTTTCCCCAAAGGCGTGGCGTTTCCGTTTATCCGTCGTTTTTTGCGTATCAACCAGGCATTCCCGGAGCAGCTGCCCGTCGAGGTGGTGTTGCTATCGCGTAATTCGCCAGAAACAGGCCTGCGGGTATTTCGCTCGATCAACCACTACGGCCTGGACATCACCCGCGCCGCGTTCATGTCCGGCCGCTCTCCATACGAGTACATACCAGCGTTCAACGCATCGCTGTTTCTAAGCGCTAACGAAGAGGACGTACAGAAAGCCATCGACGCCAATTACCCCGCAGGCCGTGTTCTGCCGACCCGCATCTACGATGACGAAATCGATACCGAGCTGCGCGTGGCGTTCGACTTCGATGGCGTGATCGCCGACGACGAAGCCGAAAGCGTCTACAAGCGTGGCAACAGCCTGGATGAGTTCCAGGCCCACGAGCAGGCACACCAGCGCGTTCCCCACACACCTGGGCCCCTGGCCGACCTGTACCGCAAACTGTCGCTGATTCGCACCCTCGAAGACCGCAAGCTCGAAGATGACCCCCACTACAAGCGCATCCTGCGTATCGCCATCGTGACGGCGCGCAATGCACCTTCCCATGAGCGGGTGGTGACGACCCTAAAAGATTGGGGCGTATCGCCCGACGAGTGTTTCTTTCTGGGTGGCATGGAGAAACCGCGCGTCTTGTCGATTCTCAAGCCCCACGTCTTCTTTGATGACCAGCGCAGCCACCTGCACTCGCCTGCGGGCGATTTGCCGATGGTGCACGTGCCGTTTGGGGGGGCGAACCGGATACCGACGGCTGAACCTCATGTCGATGGAAATTCGGATGACTAAGGCGGTCTACCCATGACCGAAACGATGGCCAGAGTGTACTTGTCATGAGTCTCATACCAGGGTTGGACGATAAAGCCTGCGTACTGATCTGCGGGGCCAGCCGTGGAATCGGGCTCGCGCTGTGCAACGCGCTGGCGAGGCGCGAAGACGTCGATCAGCTGATCGCTGTATCGCGCCATGCCACGCAGAATCCGGCATTGAGGGCGCTGGCCGACGCTAATCCGAATCGTATATTGCTAGTGGACTGCGACGCGCGCGAGGAGGCCAGCCTGGCCGCCATGGCAGCGCAAGCCGGCGAGCGATGTGCGCACTTGCACGTTGTCATCAGTACCTTGGGGATCCTGCACCAGGAAAACGCCAAGGCCGAAAAGTCTCTGGCGCAGTTGGACCTTGCCAGTTTGCACGCCAGCTTCACCACCAACGCCTTCGCCCCGATTCTGCTGCTCAAGCACCTGCTGCCTCTGCTGCGCAAGCAACCTGCAACCTTCGCTGCACTGTCCGCGCGTGTGGGTTCGATCAGCGACAACCGTCTGGGGGGTTGGTACAGCTACCGGGCCAGCAAGTCGGCGCTCAATCAGTTGCTGCACACAGCCAGTATCGAACTCAAGCGCCTGAACCCGAATGCGACTGTTCTGGCCCTGCACCCGGGTACCACGGACACAGAACTATCAAGGCCGTTCCAGGGCAATGTGCCTGAGGGAAAACTGTTCGAGACGACGTTTGCCGCGCAGTGCATCGTGGAACTGATCGGGCGTCTCGGACCGAGCGTTACGGGTAGCTTCTGGGGCTGGGACGGTCGCAACATCCCCTGGTAGGCATCAGTGGCGAGCACCCGGGCATTCAACAGGGTAAAGTCGGCACTGTCTTGAGAGCCGGAACGCGCCGCGATGACCTTGTTCTACCTGAAACTTGCCATTACCCCTTTGCTGATGTGGGCCATTTCTCTCGCTTCCAGGCGCTGGGGCGGGCTGTTAGGGGGATTGCTGGCGGGCATGCCCATTACCTCGGGGCTGGTGATGACCTTCCTGAGCCTGGAGCAAGGGACGGACTTTGCCCTCAACGCCGTGCCCGGTGCACTCGGGGGGCTGGCAGCCGTGCTCGCTACCTACGCGTTCTACCTGTATGCCACACGCAGCCTCGCCATCGGGGCTGCTGCGGGCCTGGCGATCGTCTTCTACGGCTTGGTCGCCTATGTGCTTACGCACTGGGGCCATTTGTACGTGTCGATAGGCGTGGCGCTGGGGCTGATCGTACTGCTGATTATCGCCAGCGGGCGCGAGCCCAAGCCTGAAACCCTGGCACGTGTACGGCATCGTTACTGGGAAATTCCCTTGCGCATGGTCTCGGCAACGGCGTTGCTGATGATCACCACGCACCTGGCCGCCTGGCTTGGACCCCAGACGAGCGGCATGCTCGCGCCGATCCCTGTCATCGCCTGGCCGTTGATGGTGTTTGCCCATGTGCAGAATGGGCGCGCGGGCATGGCGGCCATGGTGCGCGGCAATGCCATTGGCGCAGTGGGTGTATTGGCGTTCTACCTGATGTTGTCGGGGCTGATGAAAGCGCTGGGGGTCATGCCGACCATCGTGCTGGCCATGGGGACGGCGGTTGCATTGACGGTAGTGCTGGCCGGCTTGCTGCGCGGCCGCTAGCGTTGCCCAAAGGCGCTGTGGACAGCCCCAGCGCCTCGGGTTCAAGTCAGTATCGCGGATGTTCTTGCGAAACAGAGTTGTTGGCTTGCACGTCCTTCATGTCTTCCTCGAGCGCTGCATCCCCAGCGCCAGGGTCTTCATGGGTTCGTGCGGTACCGTTGTCGCGTGGCACCTGGCTGTCCTGGTCGGAGCCGGGGTTTCCGGGGGGTGGATTCCAGTCCTCGGGGCGCTCGCCGCCTGCCTGGCCGGCGCCTTGCTTGGGTTCCGAAGGGGCCTGTTCAAGGCCTGAACCATGACCCTCACCGGTGTCCGGGGTGTTCTGAGCCGGGCCTGGGTAGGGTGCTGCAGGACCATTGTTATCGATTGGCATACGCATTCTCCTGATTGAGGCGCTGAAATAGCATGAGTCTGGTCAGAGCTGTCGCCTCCGGCACCTTAGCCAAGGCGGCGAGGAATGGCTGAAAACTGAACAACGCCTGTTATGCTCGGGGCGTATTCTCATCCATGGGCGGCTGCTCGGTATCGGCCCAGTCACCACCCTCCTCTTCGTTCATGAGCGGATCATCGTCAGGATCGGGTATGGTCGGGTTGTCGGGGTTTACTGACGGGTCCGGTGAGACAGGCATATCCTCGTCAGCGTCGTCCTGTGCCATGGGGTCTCTGTTCATTGCCGCGTACCTCGAAAGAATGGATGAGGCTTACATGCTTTCGAGAACAGGGTCGGCGCAGGCGTTCGATCGGGTTGAGGCCCGTCTGTCGTAATCGAGGGAGACAAGGATGATGGCAAGTGTGATCAGAGCGGCGACCGTCCTGGACGCAGAAGGCATCAGCCGGGTGATCCTGGCTGCCCTGCGCCACAGCAACGCAGCAGACTATGACGCCGCCACACTGGCGCGCGTGGCGCGTTCCTTCACACCCCAAGCGGTGGTTGCATTGCTGGGCAGGCGGGTTGTATGGGTGGCTGTAGAAGACGGCCTCATCGTCGCAACGGCAAGCCTTGAGAAGGATGTGGTAAGGAGTGTAAGCGGCTGTCTGGTGCCGCCTCTGAAGGCTTGCCGATGTCCGGGTGGGAGCGGTCTTGTACCGCGATGGGCCGCGCAGCGGCCCCGGCAATCTCAGTTGCGAAGCTGAAATCCTGGGGCTGCTGCGCAGCCCATCGCGGCACTAGGCCGCTCCTACACGGGATTCGCCAGGTTGCGAAGGCGGCGCAAGACAGTGCCACCTAGCGTCCACCAGCGAGCAACCTAGACCACCACGATATCCGTCAACCCCAGCACCTGGGCTTGCGCCAGGATTTCATCGGGCGTGGCATCGGCTGCGGGCATCACCAGGCTGTTCTCGCCGTCGCCAAAGTGCAGCACGATCAGGTGCAAGGCCGCTTCGTGCAAGGCCAGGTCAGGCTGGTCCAACTCGAATGTATGTTCTGTCGAATTGCCATTGAGCGAGTAGCGAACAGTGAAGGCGTGCATGAGCACCTCGGTCTAGATTGGGAACTCATTACTTGACCGGCGAGACAGGAAATAATTCACACCACCACCAAGATCGCCTTACCAAGCGGGCAAGACGACCTGGTATCAAGCGGTGCAGGTGTTACTTCATGGTCTCTCGGTACAGCTCGATGAACGGCGCTTCAGCCGGATCGATGCGGTCCATGCCGGCGGCAATGCGGTGCCAGTAGGGATACTGCGGCGCGATGCGGGTGGCCTGTTCGATCTGCTTCAGGTCCTCTTGCGTCAACACCAGGTCTGCCGCCTGCAAATTGTCTTGCAGCTGATCGAGGGTGCGGCCAGCGGTAATCACGCTGGTAATGCCCGGGCGATCCTTGAGCCAGGCCAGGCAGACGCGTGAAGGCGAGCAAACGTGGCGTTCGCCGACCGCGATCAAGGTCTCGATGATGTCGTAGGCGCGCTCACGATCATGCACATAGGGTTCCGGCCAGTCGTTACCCTGACGAGTGCCCTTGGGCGTCTGCTGGCCACGACGCACCTTGCCAGTCAACAGCCCTTCACCCAACGGCCCCCAGACCAGCGTGGCAAAGCCCTGGTCAATCGCCATCGGCAACAACTCGTACTCGGCCTCGCGCGATTCGGGCGTGTAGTAGATCTGCTGGGAAACGGGCTGTTGCCAGCCGTTCAATTGCGCGCTGCCCAGGGTCTTCATCATTTGCCAGGCGGTGTAGTTGGACGTGCCGAAGTAGCGAATCTTGCCGCTTTGCACCAGGTGATCCAGTGCTGCCAGGGTCTCCTCCACTGGCGTGACGCCGTCCCAGTTGTGGATCTGGTACAGGTCGATATGGTCGGTGCCCAGGCGCTTCAAGCTGGCCTCGCACGCGCGAATCAGATGGTAGCGCGAAGCGCCGCTGTCATTGGGGTTGTCGCTCATCGGGCTACGCGCCTTGCTGGCCAGGATGATCGAGTGGCGACGCTCGCCCAGTGCCTTGCCGACAATTTCCTCAGCCAGCCCATGTGAATACAGGTCGGCGGTATCGACCAGGTTGACCCCGGCGTCGAACGCCGCCGCGAACATGCGCTTGGCCAGGTCCACATCGACGCTGCCGGTCTTCCCGAACGAGCCTCGCCCGCCAAAAGGCACGGTGCCAATGACCAGCTCCGAAACCAGCAGGCCGGTGTTGCCGAGTGCGCGATATTTCATGGAAACCTCCATAGCAAAAGACTAGAAATACCGACGTACCTGCGCGCTGAAACGTTCAATCGGAAGCTTTCGGCGGCGTTCCCTATCAAGCCAGCGGTTGCGCCAACGACTGTCAAAGGTTTGCCAACGCACCATGCCCGTCGTGACCCTATGCGTAGGTGGCAAAGGCGTTACGCCACAGGCATGCTGGCAAGCTGACCAACGGAAGATGCGAGATGACGATGCAACCCCCCTGTACCACGTACTACCTAGAAATGACCTCGCCAGAGCAACTGGTGGAAAAACCCCAGCGCCCGGATTTGCACATCGTCGAATGCGAGGTGCCACAACCGGCCTTCAACCGCTTTCTCTACGCGTTGGTCGGCACGCCCTGGTCCTGGGGTGACCTGGACGCGTGGAGCGAGGCGCAGTGGCAGGCGCAGGTCGAGCAGGAAGCTCACCGCACCTGGGTGGCTTACCACCGGGGCGCCATCGCCGGGTATTACGAACTGTATCGCCCTGACGGGCGTAACGCCGAAATCCGTTACTTCGGCTTGGCCCCGCAGTTTCTGGGCGCAGGCTTTGGCGGCCCGTTGTTGAGCCAGGCGGTGCGTTGCGCCTGGGCGTGGCCCGGTACGCAGCGTGTATGGGTGCATACCTGCACCCTGGATCACCCTGCCGCGCTGGGCAATTACCAAGCGCGCGGCTTCAAGATCTACAAGCAGGAACAAACCCCGTCGGAAGCCTGAGGCTCAGGCCTGGGGTTCGGGTTGCACTGCGGCGTCTGCGGCCGTTTGCAGCGCCAGCTTCTCGCGATCGGCCTTGCTGATGTACTTGGGTTTGGTGCTGCGCGGCGCCAGCTTGGCGCTGGCCTTCTTGGCGTGCGCCTTGAGCAGTTGCTTGATTTTCTTCTGACGGTTCATGGTGGGTTCTGGTGAGAAGGAATGGAGCCTATGATAGCGCGTTGTCTTTCCTTTCCGTGAACCGCCGGGGCCTGTGCCATGAAACGTTCGCCCAGCATGCCCCCGGTTTCCGACTGGGTCATCCGCAGCACGCAGCCTGGCGCCATCGAGCGGATCGAGGCGTGGTTCGGTAGCCATGGCTATGATCCCCATCGGCACGACACCTACTCCATCGGCCGTACCTTGGCCGGGGTTCAGAGCTTTCATTACAAAGGCGCGTTGCGCCACGGCATGCCGGGCAACACGCTGGTGCTGCACCCCGATGAGTTGCACGACGGCATGGCCGGCACCGAGACAGGTTTCCGTTACCGCATGGCCTACATCGACCCTGCGCTGATTCAGGCCGCATTGGGCGGCCAGCCGCTACCGTTCGTGCCCGGTGGGCTCTCCAGTGACCCGCGCCTTTTCCACGCCAGCGAAACGTTCGTTCAGGGCGTGGACCACCCTCTGGAAAGGCTGGAAGAGCAAGACGCTGTCTACGACCTGGCCATGGCGTTGCGCGCTGTCGCGGGCAAACCACGCGGGCGCAAGCGCCTGGATTACCGGTCCGCCGAGCGCGCCAAGGCGTTCATTCTGGAGCACCTCCACCTGGGCATTACCCTGGAGATGCTCGAACGCGCCAGCGGCCGTGAGCAATGGAGCCTGTCCCGGGACTTCCGGGCTTTGTACGGCACCAGCCCCTATCGCTTCGTCACCCTCCGGCGGCTGGACAATGTGCGACGGCTGTTGCTCGATGGCTTCACCCTGGTCGACGCAGCCCTGGCGGCAGGCTTTCATGATCAAAGCCACATGACCCGACACTTCACCCGCAGTTATGGGGTGCCGCCGCTACGCTGGCTCGAACGCCTGCGGCCAGGCCAGCAACGTGCAGGATCGTACAAGCCTGCAGACACCGAGCTGCAATAGGCTGCGTGCTCCAATCAGGAGTAACCACCATGTTCGAATCCAATCAGCACATCCAGCCGCACCCTGTGAACCTGAACCAGAAGGCGTCGATGATCGACAGTCAGTGGAGCCCCAGGGTTGTTGCACAGATGAACGACTACCAGTTCAAGGTCGTGCGTATTGAGGGGGAATTCATCTGGCATGCGCACCCGGAAACCGATGAAGCCTTTCTGGTACTCGAAGGCACGCTGCGCATCGATCTGCCGCAACGCAGCGTCCATGTAGCGCCCGGCGAGTTGTTCGTGGTACCGCGGGGTGTGCAGCATCGAACAGCGGCCGAGGGCGAGGCCAAGCTGCTGATGATCGAGCCCTGTGGCGTCCTCAACACTGGCCATGAGGGCGGTGAGCGCACGGCGCCTAATGATCTGTGGATCTAGCCATCCAGGTACTGCGCTTTGTCAAAGCCTCAAGGCAGGTCTGGACGCTCAATAGATCCCCAAATCGGTCAAGAGCCTCATTCACTGCCTGACACTCAGCAGTCTTCAGTGATCACTTGGGACTTCCACCGCTGACAGCCGCCTGACCCTCACCAGGCGGCACGTGCTCCGGTGCCAGAACCGTCAAGCCTTCATACAAGCGCCTCGCGGCTATGCTGGCCGTCGATCAGGCGCAGCAGGCCCAGCGGGTTGGCGTCTTTGAGGGCGTCGGGCAGTAGCGCCTCGGGGTAGTCCTGGAAGCAGACTGGGCGCAGAAAACGGTCGATCGCCAGGGTCCCGACGGATGTACCGCGCGCATCGGATGTGGCGGGGTACGGCCCGCCGTGCACCATCGCCTCGCACACTTCGACGCCAGTGGGGTAGCCATTGACCAGCAAGCGCCCGGCCTTGCGTTGCAACACCGGTACCAGCGCGGCGAAGCGCTGGAAGTCTTCAGGCTCAGCGATCAGCGTGGCCGTCAGTTGCCCCTGCAACGCCTCAAGAGCCCGACGCAGTTCTGCTTCGTCAGCCACTTCGATGGCGACCGTGGTAGGCCCGAACACTTCTTCCTGAAGGACTTCATCGCCCTGCAACAAGAGGCTCGCCTGCGCCATGAACAGCTGGGGCTGGGCTTGGTTGCCCCCCTGTGTGGACCCGGCCAGGTGGCGTATCCCTGGGTGCTGGTGCAGGCGCTGCACGCCGGCACAATAGCTGCGCAGGGTTCCGGCATTGAGCATGGTCTGGCCAGGCTGATCAGCCAGGTGCGCGCCTAACTGCGCCAGGAAGTCGCTGAAGGCTTCGCCAGCGATACCGATGACCAGCCCCGGGTTGGTGCAAAACTGACCACACCCCATCACCACCGAATTGGCCAGCTCCCTGGCAATCTGCGGGGCTCGCGCTCGCAGCGCGCCTGGCAGCACCAGCACCGGGTTGATGCTGCTCATTTCGGCAAACACCGGAATCGGCTGCGCGCGAGCGGCCGCCATGTCGCACAGGGCCCGTCCACCCTTGAGCGAGCCCGTAAAGCCCACGGCTTGAATCATCGGATGACGCACCAGGGCTTCACCTACCCCCGCGCCGTAGATCATGTTGAACACGCCAGCGGGCATGCCGGTCGCTACAGCGGCCCGTTCGATGGCTTCACCCACCCACTCGGCCGTAGCCATGTGCCCGCTGTGCGCCTTGATCACCACCGGGCACCCTGCCGCCAGCGCAGCGGCGGTGTCGCCACCGGCCGTGGAGAAGGCCAAGGGGAAATTGCTGGCGCCGAACACCGCCACCGGGCCCATGCCAGTGCGGTACTGACGCAGGTCAGGCCGTGGCAGCGGCTGGCGCTGGGGTTGCGCGCGATCGATGCGGGCGCCCAGAAAGTCGCCGCGCCGCAGCACCTTGGCGAATTGGCGCATCTGGTTGCTGGTGCGGGCACGCTCGCCCTGGATGCGCCCCGCTGGCAGGGCAGTTTCTCGGCAGACGGTGGCGATGAAGGTATCGTCCAATGCATCGAGCTGATCGGCGATAGCGTCGAGAAACTGCGCGCGGCGCTCAGGTGCCAGGGCACTGTATGCGGGGAAGGCGGCTTCGGCGGCCTGGGCTGCGGCGTCCACTTCTTCGGGGGTTGCCTGGCTGAAGGTGACCGGCAGGGCCTCCCCCGTGCAGGCATCGAGGCTTTGCAGGCGCACACTGCCAGCGGCGCTGCGTTGGCCGCCAATGAAATTGCTTCCAGTCATGATGGACTCCTGAATTAAGAGATTGAAGTTGCCGCACCTGACCGCTGCCCAGGGCACGGGGCACGTGCCCTGACGGCCAAAGGTGGGCTTACAGGCTTTTCACGCTCCCTGGCTGCACCTGCTTCGCTGCTGGCGCAATGCCGTTGCGCAGCGGCTCGCCGAAGGCTGGCAGGCTGATTTCGAAGGTATCGCCAGGCTTCGCCTGGATGCCGTCGGCGAACGACAGCGTCGCAGTGCCGAAGTAGTGCACATGAATGTCGCCAGGTCGCAGGAACTGGTCGTATTTGAAGTGATGGAACTCCAGGTTCTCGAAGCTATGGCACATGTTCTGCTCACCCGACAGGAAGGGTTGGCTCCATACCGGTTGGCCATCACGCAGGATGCGGCTGGTGCCCTCGAGGTGCGCCGGCAGTGCACCGAGCCGCAGCTCCGGTCCGAAACTGCAGGCGCGCAGCTTCGAGTGGGCCAGATAAAGGTAGTTACGCCGCTCCATCACATGGTCGGAGAACTCGTTGCCCAGCGCGTAGCCCAGGCGGTACGGCGTGCCATCAGGGCCGATCAGGTACAGGCCGACCAACTCCGGCTCTTCGCCTGCATCCTCGGCAAACGTCGGCAGCGGCAGGTCGGCCCCCGGGCGCACGACGATGGCGCCATCGCCCTTGTAGAACCATTCCGGTTGTGCACCCACCTGCCCTGCTGGCGGTCGGCCGCCTTCCATGCCCCACTGGAACATGCGCATGCTGTCGGTCACGGCGTCCTGGGCCTGTTGCTGATGCATCTTGTCGCGCGTGGCGGCGCTACCCAAGTGGGTCAGGCCAGTGCCGGTCACTAGGCAATGGGCCGGATCGGGGTGATCCAGCGGCGGTAGCACCCGGCGCTCGGCCAACAGCGTTTGGTAATCGTGACGCTCGCCCAGGCCCACTACCTGCACGTGATCGGCCAGGGTCAGGCCAGCGGCGATGGCCTGCAGGGCCAGCTCGCGGGTGGTGTCGATGCCACACACGCGCAAGACGTAGTCACCTTCCACCACGCCGACATGGCGCTCGCCGGTGGCGGTTTCAAATTGGATCAGTCGCATGGTCGTACTCGCTTGTCGGTTGCGAAAAATTATCGGGAGGCGCCAGCCACCTGGGTGGATGCATCACGCTGTCGACGCTCCAGGCGGGCGTAGACAACTCCGGTAAGCAGCACCCCGAACACGGTGACCAGGGCCAGGAAATACAGCCCGGACGACAGGTGCCCCGTGTGTTCTTTCAGGGCGCCAATGCCAAATGGGCCCAGGTAGCCGCCCAGGTTGCCGATCGAGTTGATCAGGGCGATGCCGGCCGCGGCGCTGGCCCCGGAGAAAAACCGCCCTGGCAGGGTCCAGAAGATCGCCGTGCACGAGAACAAGGCGAACGCCACCAGGCACAACGCCGCCAGTTGCAAGGCCGGCACGCTCAACCAGGCACTGAGGAACAGCCCGACTGCGGCCAGGGCGTACAGCAAACCGAGATGACCGTAACGGTCATTGAGGCGGTCCGAGCTGCGTGGCACGACCAGCAAACCAATGATGCCGAACAGGTAGGGCACCGCCGACACGAAACCGGTGACCAGGTCGCTGCCGCCGAACTGGTGGATCAAGGTGGGCAGCCACAACCCAAGCCCGTAGATGCTCAGGGTCATGGGCAGGTAGAACAGCGCCAACAGCAGCACGCGGCTGTCTTTGAGTGCATGCAGCGGGTTGCCGTGGCGGGTCTGGCCGTATTCACGCAGGTCATTGGCCAGCTGCTCCTGCAACCAGGTGCGTTGCGCGTCGCTGAGCCAGCGCACCTTGGCCGGGCCATCTGGCAACAGGCGCAGGGTGGGCCAGGCCAACAGCACCGCAGGGGTCCCGATGCAGATGAACAGCCATTGCCAGCCGTGCAGGCCATAGGTGCCGTCCAGGCCCAGCAATGCGCCGGAAAGCGGCCCTGTGACCAGCATCGCCAACGGCTGGGAAAGGATGAACAAGCCCAGGATCTTGCCGCGATGACGCACCGGGTACCACTGGGTGATGTAGTACAGCACCCCCGGGAAGAAACCCGCCTCGGCTGCCCCCAGCAGAAAGCGCATCACATAGAAGCCGTTCGGCCCGGTCACGAATGCCATGCCAACGGTGATGGCGCCCCATGTGAGCAAGATGCGCGCGAACCAGCGGCGTGCGCCGAAGCGGTCCAGCAGCAGGTTGCTCGGCACTTCGAATAGAAAATAGCCGATGAAGAACAACCCGGCGCCCAGGCCATAGGCCGCGTCGCCCAGGCCAATGTCGGCGCCCATGTGCAGCTTGGCAAAGCCGACCGCCGAGCGATCGACATAAGCCACCAGGTACAACAGAACTAGAAAAGGGATGAGCTTGAGTGTGATCAGGCGGACGAGCCGCTGCTCCTGAATCATGGCGATGTCTCCAATTGTTCTTGTAATGGGTACAACACCAGGCCGAGGTTTTTTGGCAGACCGCTGACCTAGGAAATCGATCATATAGTATTACTATTTGAAACAACAACCCTTCACATGTTGGTTTTTTGGCGATACATTGAGCACCATAACGATAAATAGTAATACTAATAAGGTGTCCATCATGTCCGATAGCAAGCCGTCGCTGCGCTCCGCCCAATGGTTCGGTACCGCCGACAAGAACGGGTTCATGTACCGCAGCTGGATGAAGAACCAAGGCATTCCGGACCACGAGTTCCAGGGCAAACCGATTATCGGCATCTGCAACACCTGGTCGGAGCTGACCCCGTGCAACGCGCATTTCCGCAAGATCGCCGAGCACGTCAAGAAAGGCGTGCTGGAAGCAGGCGGCTTCCCGGTGGAATTCCCGGTGTTCTCCAGCGGCGAATCCAACCTGCGCCCCACGGCCATGCTCACGCGCAATCTGGCGAGCATGGATGTGGAAGAAGCCATTCGCGGGAACCCGGTCGATGCCGTGGTACTGCTGACCGGTTGCGACAAGACCACGCCTGCGTTGCTGATGGGCGCTGCCAGCTGCGACGTTCCGGCCATCGTGGTGACCGGCGGGCCAATGCTCAACGGCAAGCACAAAGGCAAGGATATTGGCGCCGGCACTATCGTGTGGCAGATGCATGAGGCCTATAAGGCCGGCCACATCGACCTGAACGAATTCCTCTCCGCCGAGGCGGGCATGTCGCGCTCAGCCGGCACCTGCAACACCATGGGTACGGCTTCGACCATGGCCTGCATGGCTGAGGCGCTGGGCACCTCGCTGCCGCACAATGCCGCCATCCCTGCCGTGGACGCACGCCGTTACGTGTTGGCGCACTTGTCGGGTATGCGCATCGTCGACATGGTGCGCGAAGACTTGCGGCTGTCGAAAATCCTCACCCGCGAAGCCTTCGAAAATGCCATCCGGGTGAACGCCGCCATTGGCGGCTCGACCAACGCGGTGATTCACCTCAAGGCCATTGCCGGGCGCATTGGCGTCGACCTGCAACTGGAGGACTGGACGCGGGTGGGACGTGGTACGCCGACGCTGGTCGACCTGCAACCTTCGGGGCGTTTCCTGATGGAGGAGTTCTATTACGCGGGCGGTCTGCCGGCCGTGATCCGGCGCCTGGGGGAGCATGGTTTGTTGCCCAACCCGACTGCGCTGACCGCAAACGGCAAGAGCCTGTGGGACAACTGCCACACCGCGCCACTTTATGATGAGGAAGTCATCCGCCCGCTGGACAAACCGCTGGTGGCCGACGGCGGTATCTGTATCCTGCGGGGCAACCTGGCGCCCAAGGGCGCAGTGCTCAAGCCATCGGCGGCCACCCCCGCGCTGATGCAGCATCGGGGGCGCGCCGTGGTCTTCGAGCACTTCGAAGACTACAAGGCCCGCATCAACGACCCGGACCTGGATGTGGACGCCAACTCGATCCTGGTGATGAAGTATTGCGGACCCAAGGGTTATCCCGGCATGGCCGAGGTGGGCAACATGGGGCTGCCGGCCAAGTTGCTTGCCCAGGGTGTAACCGACATGGTGCGCATCTCCGACGCGCGCATGAGTGGCACGGCCTATGGGACCGTGGTGCTGCACGTTGCGCCGGAAGCAGCCGCAGGTGGGCCTTTGGCCGTGGTACGCGAGGGGGACTGGATCGAACTGGACTGCCAGCAAGGCCGCTTGCACCTGGACATCGACGAGCAGGAACTGGCCGGTCGCCTGGCGGATCTGCAGCCACCGCCACAGCTGATCACTGGGGGGTATGCCAAGCTCTACCTGGACCATGTGATGCAGGCTGATGAGGGCTGCGACTTCGACTTTCTCGTCGGCTGCCGCGGGGCGGCGGTGCCCAAGCACTCTCACTAGCCCAGGGGACATCACCCTAAGCGCGACCGTGACTGGCTGAACGGCACGAGGGCGCTTGATGCCGCTTGCCGCTTGAACGCCGTGGAGCTGTCTATGCACCGACAGCTCCGCGCCCGCTAGAGTGCAGAGGCCCGCCAGCCCCCCTCTGTCCGCCATCAAGGCGCTGCAAAACAGCCCTGCATCCATCAGTGCTATGATGCGAGCCCCCGCCAGAAGGACCTCGCACACCCCTCATGAATTACCGCCAGCCCTCAACGCGCAAGAGCATGCACGCGACCTTGGTCCAGGACCTGGGCCTGCAGATCGTGTCCGGTCAACTCGCCCCAGGGCAGAAGCTGCCGTCCGAGGCAAGCCTGTGCGAAAGCTACGCGATCAGTCGGCCTGTGTTTCGTGAGGCCATGCGTGCCCTGACGGCCAAGGGCCTGGTCGAAGCGCGCCCCCGGGTCGGCACCCTGGTCAGGCCGCGCCATGACTGGCACATGCTCGACCCCGATGTGCTGCACTGGCTGATGCAGGCAACGCCGCAGCAGGAGTTCTTCAATACCCTGTCCAGCGTACGCTGGGTCATAGAGCCTGCTGCTGCTGCCCTGGCCGCCACCAGTGCCACGCCAGAGGACGTGGCGTCGATCGGCGAGGCCTACCAGCGGATGGAAGCAGCGCGCACGCCAGATGAGCGGCTGCAGCCAGACCTGGACTTTCACGCCCGTATCGCCGATGCCACCCACAATGACCTGCTCGCCTACCTGTGCAACATGCTGTCGATGGCGTTGCGCGAATCGGTGCGCTTTTCCAACCAGCGTCCGAATTTCGATGAGCTCGCCCTCCCCCGGCACAAAGCCATTTTGACGGCTATCCAGAACGGCGACGCCCTCGGCGCCCGGCATGCCTCCCTGGTGCAGCTCGAAGATGCCCGCGTGGCGCTGAGCAAGGTGCTAGGGCAAGACCCGGCCAGCTGAGCGCCAAAAAGCATAATCATAAGGCCATCATTGGCGTAACAGCCTTTGGACGTGGCGAATCGGCCATCCGTTACCGCGGAGTGTGGCGTGCGTCACATTGGGCGCCTAACTAGCACATCCGTACTATTTCACCGTCTTGGGTCGCTCCCGATACTCCCCCTGTTTACCGCCGTACACAGGAACGCCAAGCCCTTGGGGCGCGGTGGCCACGCTGGTGGCATCTCATGGAGTCTCCGGAGCCGTTATGAACCCCTTATTCAAGTTATCCCCCCTCACCTTCGCGATTACGCTCGCCATGGCCCCCGGCGCGTACGCAGTCGACTACGTGCTCGACAGCGGTCAGGACACGTTCAGCAGCGACCGAGGCATCGATGGCGCTGTGGTGCTGCGCCCCAGCAGCGGCACGCCGTCCACCCTTACCTTCAACAATGGCGCCCAGGTCACCAGCTTCGGCGGCCGGATCGGTGGATCGTCCACCAACGACGCTGCCAGTACGGCCATGGCCACGGTCGTCGTACAGGGCCCTGGTACACGTTGGAACGTGCCACGCACCGGCGCGGTGCTGGGCAACACCATCGTGATCGGCGGCGCCGGGCAAGGCACTCTCAACGTGCTCAGCGGCGGGCAGGTGTCGGTCCGGGACCTGCAGTTGAGCGACAATGGCAATGCCGGCAACGCACTGTCCCGGGCCAACCTGCTGGTCAGCGGCCAGGGCTCGAAAGTGGACACGGTCAACGTCACCTCCGGTGGCGTTTTCCTGTACGACTCGCGCATCAACCTCAAGGATGGCGGGCAACTGGTCAGTGAGCGTGTGGCCATCAACTCGATCAGCGAACTGTCGGGCGCTGGTACTCGCTGGGACAACACCGGCACCTTCAGAAACCGCAACGACCTGAGCCTGAGCGACGGCGCCGTGTTGACCAGCGACTCCATGGTGCTGGGGTCGGCCAACGTCAGCCGCAACACCCAGGTCAATGTCTCCGGTGAAGGCACCCGCCTGGCCACGCGTGCCATGACACTCGGCACCACGACTTCCAGCACCATCCTGACCCTGTCCAACGGCGCCGAGCTGAGCAGCACCGACGGGATCGATATCAGCGAGCTGACCAGCATCAACTCCGCCGCCCGTGGCACGCTCAGCATCGGTGGCGCCGTCGTGCGGGACGATGCGCGTACCGACATCGATGCCATCAGCGCCGGTACCGCCCAGGCGGCGGGCCGCCTCGACCCGCAAACGGCCATTCGCTTCGGCGCCGGCAGCGGTGCGCTGGCGTTCAACCACACCGACAGCAACCTGCAAGTGAACAACCGCATCAGTGGCGCTGGCCGTGTGTACGCGTTCAGCGGCGACACCACCTTGGGCGGCGACCTGACCGGCCTTTCGGGGAGCACGGTGGTACGTGGTGGGCGGCTGGTACTGGGCGGCGACGTGGACCAGACCAACCCACGAGGCACATCATTGCTGAGCGTGGGCAACGGCACCTTGGTGGTCAACGGCACCGTTGGGCATACCGACGCTTCAGGCAACTACAGCAACCGTGCCCAAGTATTGGCCGGTGGCGTGCTGGCGGGTAACGGACAGGTCGGGAGCACGCAAGTGGCCTCGGGCGGTACGCTGTCGCCAGGTGAAGCAGCACTGGGCACCTTGAACATCAAGGGCGACCTGGACATGGCAGAAGGCTCCAGGTACGCCGCCGACATTGCTGGCAATGGCGGCTCGGACCGCGTCAACGTAAGCGGCAGCGCCATCCTGCGCGGTACGCGTGTGGACGTGACCACCCTCAACGACGCTCAAAGCTACCAGACCGGGCAAACCTATACCCTGCTGGCCGCGCAAGGCGGTGTGGTGGAGGGCGCAGCGGCAGGTACCGCGTATGCGCAAGCGTTTACCAACTCGGCATTTCTCAATGTCAGCCTGCAGCGCACCGCCAATGAACTGAACCTGACCATTGCGCAGAAAGGCACTACACCGCCTGTTGAACCACCCGTGGAGCCGCCTGTACAGCCTCCCGTGGAGCCGCCGGTACAGCCGCCTGTAGAGCCCCCGGTCGAACCGCCCGTACAGCCGCCGGTCGAGCCCCCAGTAGAACCACCGGTACAGCCACCCGTTCAGCCGCCGGTGCAACCGCCAACCACAGGCACCCCGGGCATCTTCCAGACGGTGGCGCTCACACAGAACCAGTGGAATACGGCGGGCGCCCTGAGTGCATTGCAACAGAGCGGCGACCCGCTGCGCCTGTACAACAACTTGCTGGTACTGGATGCAGCCAATGCCCGCGATGCCATCGACCAACTGTCCGGTGATTACCACAGCAGTACGGGCACCGCGCTGATTGCCAATAGTCAAGTCGTGTCGGGCGTGCTCGGCACCCGCGTACGCGGCCTGTTGGACACTAACACCGTGCGCATGCCGCCAGGGGCATCGAACCTGATGCCGGCCACCCCCGAGGCGCAAGGCGGCGCGTGGGCGCAAGTGTTCGGCAACTGGTCGAAGCTCGATGGCAACAGCGGCGCCAGCGGCCTGCACCAACGCACCGGTGGTGTGCTGATCGGCGCGGACGGCAGCATTACCCAGGACTGGCGTGCCGGCGTGTACGGCGGTTACAGCCGCTCCAAGTTCGATGCCGATGACCGCGATGCCAAGGGCCACAGTGACAACTATCACTTGGGCCTGTACACCGGCGCCCAGATCGACGCGCTGCGCCTTAGTGCAGATGTGGGCTACACCTGGCACAAGCTCGACAGCAGCCGCAACGTGGCGTTTGCCGGTTACAGCGACCACCTCAAGGGCAAGCGCGACGCCAATACGCTGCAAGCCAGTGGCGAGGCGGCCTACCGCATCGGCCTGGGCGCGGTGGCGTTGGAGCCGTTCGTAGGGGTGTCCTACGTGAACTACGACGCCGACCGTTTCCGCGAAAAGGGCGGCGCAGCGGCGCTGAACGTATCGAGCGAGAAACAGGACACCTGGTCCTCCACGGTCGGCATGCGGGCTTCGACCCACACACGTGTGGCCAATCACGATACGCAGCTGTTCGGCTCGCTGGGCTGGCGCCGGGCCTACGGCGACCTGGACCCACGCAATGAGCAGGCGTTTGCCGGTGGACCTAACTTTGAGGTGCAAGGGATTGCGCAGACGCGAAACGTGGCACTCACTGAAGTGGGGGCAAAGGTACAGCTGAACCGTCAGACTGATGTAGGGCTGTCGTATCAAGGGCAGTTTGGTTCTGATACACGGTTCCATTCGGTCAATGCAGGCATCACGGTTCGCTTCTGAGGGGCGGCGGGGGCACAGCCCCCGTCGGACATAGTGACTGCGGCATCCAGGGCTTCCAGGCAGCCCTGGATGAGCACCGGCATCTCCTGCCTGGGGACCCACCAGTTTTGAGGTGCGCGGAATCTAGTCTCGCCAGGTCGCTGCCAATTCAGCGACCGGTTTTGACAGATCCCTGACGTTGCCTTCAGGTGCACACTTTCTATGGTGGCTGTACGTGTGGGCACCCCTGTGGTGCGCCCAGTGCCAACGTCTCGGTCTGTCAACCCGCGTACAGCTGCCACCCTATTGTTTGACAGCAACAGTGAGGCGGCTCCACTTCCTACGTTGGAGTTGAACCATGCTCAAGATCGTCCCCGCCCCCCTCCCCACAATGCCTGCCTAGAAGACATTTTGATCCAGGCCACCGAGTACGCTACGTGCGCGGCCGCTGTAGTGCAACAGGCCTTGTCACTGGGTTCCAGGTCGCCCTCTTCGGTGCTGATGCTGACGTCTCTGCATGAGCTCGAAACGCTGAAAGCTCTGCTTGAGTCAGCGAGCGCTGGGCCAGCATTAAGCGTGCAGGCCCGCCCGAGCGCTACCCTGGCTGCGCCGGTTGCTTGCGATAGAGCGACGGCATGCAAGCAAACAATGCCAAACAGCTCAACACCGCCACCGCCCCGGCGAGCACACCGAAACCTGTGCCTAATACCGCGCTCACACCCATCGCCACAACGGCTGCGCTGCCAATCTGGCAAAACCCCACCAACCCCGAAGCGGTGGCTGCATGCCCATGTTCACTGGCGATAGCACCTGAGATTGCCAGTGAAAGCGATGACCCATTGGCCAAGCTGACCAGGCACATAGGCAGCACCACGGCCGTAACGCTGTGCCACCCCATGGCGTACGCCAGAAGAAACGCCATGGCGCCGAGTACGAAGCAGGTGATGCCGATCGCAACGATCCGGTCGTAAGGTAAGCGGTCAAGCAGCCGCCGGGCCAACAGGTTGGCCCCGATGATGCCTAAGGTAAGCGGCATATACAGCCAACCGCTTTGCGCCTCGCTCAAGCCTGCTTGTACGAAAAGGAACGGCGACTGCGTCAGATAAACGAACCAAGCACAATAGATAGAACACACCACTAACGTGTAGCGGCAAAAGCTGCGGTCACCCAGCACACGGCTAAAACCCGCAAAGGGGGCGTTCCTGCTCCGCGCCGCGACCGGTAGCGTTTCAGGTATTAAAAACAGCGCCAAAAGCAGCGCTACCGCCCCGAATGCTGCGACGAACAGAAAGTCGGCTCGCCAGCCGAATGCGACGGCCAAGTGCCCACCGATTGCCGGGGCTAAGGCCGGCGAGAGTGATACGAGGGGGTAAATCACGGCATAGACTTTCGCCGAGGTTCGCTTGTCGCAGGTGTCGGCGATCAACGCACGACCAATCACCAGCCCCGCCGCCGCGCCCACCGCTTCCACCATGCGCCACGCGATGAAGTCCATGTAGCTGCTGGACAGCGCGCAGCCCACGGAGCCCAGCAGATAGAGAACGCCACCGGCAAGCAGCACCGGCTTGCGTCCTCCTCGGTCTGACATTGGGCCATAAGCCAACTGCGCAATGGCCAGTGCCAGTAGATAGAACGAAACGGTTTGCGGCATTTGCCAACTGGCAATGCCAAATTCAGTAGCCATGCCGGGCATCGCGGGTAGATAGATATCCGAGGCGACGAGGCCGAAGGCGCTCAGCATGGCGACTGTCAGGATGAAGGTTAAGCGAGGCATTGTGCTCCCTGGCATCCGGCTTGGGCCGGCTGCGTGATGGACGATGAATGAACCTCGCTATGTTATGCAGCCTGCATCAATGCGAAAATGCACGTAATCGCAGCCCAGGGCTGCATATTTGCATCTTCAGGAAGCGCGCCACGATGAATTGGGATGACATACGCATTTTCCTCGCAGTGCACCGCGCCGGCACCCTGCGGGCTGCAGCCAAAGCTTTGGGCATCGACCAGACTACGGTCGGTCGGCGGCTGGCGGGGCTTGAGCAAACCTTGAGCAGCCGTCTATTCCTCCGCAGCACTGGGGGGCTGGCGTTGACGACCACCGGACAACAGCTCGTACAAAAGGCTGAGGAAATGGAGCGGATGGCCGTCTCCTTCGAGCGCCAGGCTGAAGGCAGCGACCCTCATCCGTCGGGTGAGGTGCGCGTCACCACCACCGATGCGCTGGCCGTTGATTTCGTCATACCCGCGATCGAGCAACTGCGGGCCACTCATCCTGAGGTGCGGGTCATTCTGACCACCACTACCCGGCTATTGGACTTGGGGCGCAGAGAGGCCGATATAGCCGTGCGCACGGTACGCCCAGAACAACCTGACCTGATCGTGCGACGGCTGGCTCACTGGACTGTCGGACTGTATGCGACACAGCGCTACCTTAAATTGCGTGGGAAGCCAGAGCCTGGTAGCGCCCTGGTGGGGCATGACATCGCCCTCTACCAGAAAGGTGTAACCGAGCGTCAGGATGACACGCTGGCAGGAGAACCCAGATCCGCAGGCTGTGTTGTCGCGGAGCTGGACTCGAGCCTCATGCTGGCAACCTTCGTACGCGCCGGCCTGGCCCTCGGTGAGTTGCCGGAATACATGGCCCGGCGAGATACCAGTTTGGTGCGAATTTGGCCTGATCGTAAGCGGGCCACGCCATATGAAGCCTGGCTTGTGCTGCATCGGGACCTGGCGCACACGGCAAGGGTGAGGGTTGTAGTGGACGCAATCGTTGCGGCATTTGCCAAATGAGGGCTACATGAGCGCTACTTGGCGCAACACCGCATCGGCGGTCAGACTGAAGCTCGCTGGGGCAGGACACCGTAGTGTGAAGTTCGGCTTGGTGAGTGATGGCATTGCGTTTCTCAGATGAGCTGTGTGTAACTGCTGTCGATCAACAGGTCTTCTGGAGCGTTTATGTTCAGCCACATTCAGCTCGGTGCTCGGGACCTGCCGGCCATGATCAGGTTCTACGATGCCGTACTCGCCACCCTGGGGCTTGTCCGCATGCCCGACAACCACGATGGCGGCCCCTGCGGCGCTGGATGGCAAAGGCCGGACAGGGAATGGCCGCAGTTCTATGTGCAACTGCCATTCAACGGACTGCCTGCGACATGGGGCAACGGCGTGCAAATAAGCTTTGCCGCCAGCTCACAGGATCAGGTGCAGGCGGCATGGCGCACAGCGTTGGCGATGGGTGCTCAGGATGAAGGCGCACCTGGGTTGAGGCCGCAGTATGGGCAGGATTACTACGGTGCCTACTGCAGGGATATTGAGGGCAACAAGCTTTGTTTCGTACATGCTTGCGGGCTCGCCTACCCTGATGTCCCATGAAGCAGACGCTCCAGTCTAATACCCTCCTGAATGGCACCATCGCTCGGTAGGCGCTAGGTGATGGCATATTGTTATTCATAAAAGATATTTAAGTAATTTCTTTTATTCCATTAGATTCTGACAGGTGACTTTGATGTAACAAGTCATTTCATCTACTGGGCTGTCACTGCGCACTACTAGGCAGCGGCCTATGACTTGGTCAACTTCCTGTCGGTTTCACATAATGAGTTTCGATGTTGCTTTCGCCCTGTCCACCTTACCCGCGTTCGTTTCGGCAGTCGGCGTCACATTACAAGTGGGGCTGATTGCCATCGTCACGTCACTCGGCGTGGCATCTCTAAACGCCGCGATTGTGATGTTCCGAGTGCCTGTGCTTCAACCGATGGTGCGGGTGTACGTTGAAATTGCACGGAACACGCCGCTGCTGATCCAACTGTTTTTCATCTACTTCGCCTTGCCCAGCATCGGCATACGGGTCTCTGGGTTCGCTTCGGCGATCATCGCCATGACCTTCCTCGGTGGCGCCTACCTCACGGAAATTCTGCGCGCGGGCATTGACGCCGTGCCTGCCGCCCAGATCGAGGCAGGTCTGGCCATTGGTCTGTCTCGCTGGCAGTTGCTTCGCCACGTCATCCTGCCGCAGGCCGGCATCCTCAGTACACCGGCGCTGTTCGCCAACTTCGTGTTTCTGCTCAAGGAAACCACAGTAGTGTCTGCTGTAGCGGTGCCGGAAATCCTCTACACCACCAAGAACTATATCGCCCTTTACTACAAGACCTACGAAATGCTTGCGGTCATGACGCTGCTCTGCGTTCTGCTGTTCGTCCCGCTATCGCTGCTGCTGCGTACGTTAGAAAGGAGGTTGCAACATGGCCAGTTCGGGCATTGATCTGTTGTGGGTGTCCGCGCCACAACTGGCGATCGGCATAGGCCGCACACTAGGAATCTCGTTGCTGGCCATAGTGTTCAGCAGCTTGGGCGGGATGCTCTACGGCGTAGTGCGCAACTTGCAGGTGCGCTGGATCGACGTTGTGCTGATCGTCTACCTGGAGATGTTCAGGGCCATACCGGTGCTGGTCTGGCTTTACCTGTTTTTCTTCGGTATGCCGATCTTTCTGGGATGGAGTATTTCGGGATTTTGGTGCGCTGTGCTGGTGCTGTCGCTATGGGGCGCTTGCGAAGTGGGTGAGGTGGTCCGTGGCGCGCTACGCTCCCTACCCCGCGGCCAACGTGAGGCGGGCCTGGCGATCGGCCTGAACCTGCCGCAATTATACGTCAAAGTGCTCCTGCCCCAAGCCTTGCGCAGAATGACGCCCCCGCTGATCAACGTGTTCACGCGGCTGATCAAGACAAGTTCGCTGGCAGTGCTGATTGGCGTGGTGGACGTGATCAAGATCGGACAGCAGATCATCGAGCGTACCTATGAATCGGTGCTGATCTACGGGTTTCTCTTCGCATTCTTCTTTCTGGCCTGTTATCCGCTGTCAGCCGCGTCGCGTGTGCTCGAACGGCGATGGAATCACTCATGACTGCATTGATCGAACTGGCGGGATTCTCCAAGAACTTTGGCAGTAATCCGGTTTTAAACCATATCGACCTGTCCGTTCGTGAGGGTGAGGTGGTGGTGATTCTCGGCCCTAGCGGCTGCGGCAAAAGTACCTTGCTGCGTTGCTTGAATGGCCTCGAACTGGGTCACGCGGGAACATACCGCTTTGCTGGACGCCAATTGCCCGGCAATGGCGGTTGGCGTGCGGTGCGCCAAGAGATAGGCATGGTATTTCAAAGCTATCCCCTGTTCCCGCACATGACCGTGCTTGACAATATTTTGCTGGGCCCTGTCAACGTGCAAAAACGCCCCGTTCACCAAGTGCGCGCCCAGGCCGAAACGCTGCTTGCGCGGGTTGGACTGCTGGACAAGCGCGATGCCTGGCCCCGCGAGTTGTCTGGCGGTCAGCAACAACGAATCGCGATTGTTCGTGCCCTGTGCATGCACCCGAAGGTCATGCTGTTCGACGAGGTCACTGCCGCCCTCGACCCGGAAATGGTCAAGGAGGTGCTGGAGGTGATTCTGGACCTTGCCGACAGTGGCATGACGCTTTTGATCGTCACGCATGAAATGGCCTTTGCCCGTGCAGTGGCTGACCGGGTCCTGTTCATGGACGGCGGTCGTATCACTGAACAGAGTACCCCTGAAACATTCTTCAGCTCCCCGCAGACCGCACGCGCGCAGCAGTTTCTGGAGAAGTTTTCCTATGTAGAAAATCTGCCCAAGAGGAATGCATCGTGAAACTAAAATCTGCCCTCGTTTTTCCACTGCTGGCTGTCGGTCTGCTAATCGGCAGCGCCGCTGCCCACGCTGAAGGGTATCTGGATAAGATAAAAGCTCGGGATAAATTGATCGTAGGCGTATTCAGCGACAAGCCCCCCTTCGGTTTTGTCAACGAACAAGGCGATTACGTTGGCTTCGACACGGACCTTGGCCGCCGCTTTGCAAAGGATCTGCTGGGCGATGAAAAAAAGATCGAATTCGTCGTGGTAGAGCCAGCTAGTCGCATTCCGTTTCTGCAAAGCGACAAGGTGGACTTGATCCTGGCCAACATGACCGTGACGCCCGAGCGCGCTCAGGTAGTGGATTTCACCAACCCTAACCTGCGTGTGGCGGTGCAGGCATTGGTACCGGAGAAAAGCACGGTCCAACGCCTGGATGACCTGGCAAGCAAAACCGTCATTGTCACTGCAGGAACAACTGCTGACGTGTGGCTGACGAAAAATCACCCGGACTGGAAGCTGCTCAAGTTCGAGAAAAACTCTGAATCCTTGCAAGCGCTGGCAAATGGTCGCGGTGACGCCTATGCGCAAGACAACCTGGTGCTGTTCGGATGGGCCAAGCAGAACCCGGGCTATCGCCTATTGCCGCAGAAACTAGGCGACGAAGCGCCGATCGCGCCAGCGGTGAAAAAGGGCAATGCCGAGCTGCAACAGTGGGTCAATACCGAACTGGCGAGCCTGGGCAAGGAGAAGTACCTGCTCAAGTTGTATGATCAGTACGTGCGTGCACAACTGGCGGCCGATACCGATCCTGCTGCGGTGATTGTTGAAGGCGGTGACTGGAAGTAAGCCGTTCGAAGGTGGCAGGCTTGCCTGCCGCCTTGGACATCACTAAGCACTCGGCACCACAGCCGACATTCCTTGCAGACTGCTTGATTTGGTGGCAACTGAAGCGCCGGCGGTGAAGCCTGCGCGTGGATCTATCTGGTCTGCAAGAAGCCAGTATTCACCCGCTTGCAAGCCTTCATGAACGCCGACGATACCCGGCGATCAATAATGCCATCCCAGGCACCAGCATCCCCACTGCAGTGTAGCCAAAAGCGGCCTGCCCCGATGCGCCCACGGCGGCAAACGCCGCACCTACGGCGAGCAGCGGCATTGCAGCGAAGTAAAATGGTTTGGCTACCTTGCTCATATCGAACCTCCTGTTTGCAATTATCTGTGTGGGCATCCAAGCTTACATGCACGTGTACTCGGCAGGGTAGCCATGCTTGCGCACCTGCTTCAAACCAATGTGCAACTGACTGGTCAAGTCCACCGAGCTCTCGATTCAACGCTGATCGCCAACCTCATATTTTGGTCGGGCAAGCGCTCAAAAGAGCTGATGCGCGATGTACTTGGCAAAACGCTCAAGCCGGGATGTGGTTTTGGCGGACTCACCAAGTGGGGGGTTAGGCTCAAGTTCATTGATAAATCAAAAGACAATCCGCCCACTTCGCGCTGCGCTTGATTCGAAGGGCTAAGATCGCAGTCGATTAGCCAGATAACCTTTCACGCAGAGCCTAGCTGATCAAATTCGCCATTCTGATCGATGGCTATACCGCGTGCCCGACCTACCCCCCAAGCCAAGGCTCTGGTCATGGATTCTCCGGGTCGAGTTGAACGCATCTTCCAGGATCGGTAAGCCTCCTGAGGCGTAAATGCCTATGAACAATTGAGTGCTGCCTGTGCGCGAGAGACATACCTGCACATCAATGTATGTACCGTCGTTCAACACTTCTTCGTGTACTCGGTGATGGAGATTCACATCAGCCATCCCCAATAAACGCTGCCACGGCGCCGCATACCAGCCTCCTCCGACTTAAGTCGTACTCGAATGGTGAACCTAGAAGGTAGCTCTCTGTCTGGATGGCGCAACTTCAAAGCGGTATTACAGGAAAACACCTGACGACCGGCTCATTTACCCATACGCGCCCGACACCCCGTACAGCTATAAGCACGGTACTCGCCAGCCCGCTGGTCAAAGGTGACCGCAATTCACACCTGGAGTATCCAGGCATTCTCAATTGCCACTGCCCAAGGCTTAGAGGCAGCAAATGAACTGTCGGTCACAGGTTCGTGCGTGCCTGTGCTAACTATTTTGAAGAGGAAGCAGGCGTAACAACCTGAGAAGTTACGTAAAAGTCACGCACATGAAAAAGGCCACCCCTTTCGGAAATGGCCTAAGTCATTGAATATAATGGTCGGGACGGAGTGATTCGAACACTCGACCCCTTGCACCCCATGCAAGTGCGCTACCGGGCTGCGCTACGCCCCGACTGGGCTTTGAAGCATGTTCTCGTTACCGCTGAGAACGATGAAGAATATACCCTAACCTTTTGATTAATGGAAGCTTTTTTTCAAAAATTTCCACTCATCCTAAACAACGGTCACTTCTTCAGCACCACCAACACATCTTCCAACTCGACAATCATCTGACGAATCAGCTGTTTGTACTGGCTCGACTCATCCTTGGCCTCATCACTGGAAAGCCGCAACCTCGCCCCGCCAATGGTGAAGCCCTGGTCGTAAAGCAGGGCGCGAATCTGGCGGATCATCAGCACGTCTTGGCGCTGGTAATACCGCCGGTTGCCCCGCCGCTTCACAGGATTGAGCTGATCGAACTCCTGCTCCCAATACCGCAACACGTGCGGTTTTACAGCGCAAAGTTCGCTGACCTCACCAATGGTGAAGTACCGTTTGCCCGGTATGGGGGGCAGTTCGTCGTTATGGCTTGGTTCCAGCATAGGCCTCAACCCGGGCCTTCAACTTCTGCCCTGGACGAAAGGTGACGACGCGCCGTGCGGTGATCGGGATTTCTTCCCCAGTCTTGGGGTTGCGGCCCGGCCGCTGGCGTTTATCGCGAAGGTCGAAGTTGCCGAAACCGGACAACTTGACCTGCTCGTTCTCTTCAAGTGCGTGCCGAATTTCTTCGAAAAACAGCTCGACCAGCTCCTTGGCCTCACGCTTGTTAAGCCCCAGCTCCTCGTACAGCCTCTCGGCCATCTCAGCTTTCGTCAGAGCACCCATGCCGTTATTTCCTTAACGTGGTGTTCAACCTTTGTTCGAGCGAGGTGAGGATAGTGTGCAAGGTAGTGTTCACCTCATCGTCGTTAAGAGTGCGCGATGGATGCTGCCAGGTCAAGCCGACTGCCAGGCTTTTTCTATCAGGATCAATGCCTTTACCCTGGTAGACATCAAACAGCCTGAGGTCTGTGAGCCATTCGCCTGCATTGTCACGAATTACGTCAAGCACGTCTTGAGACGCTACATCACGACCTGCGATCAACGCCAGGTCACGACGGGTTTCCGGGAACTTGGACAACTCGCTGAATTTCGGCAATCGGCCTTCGACCACATCGGCCAGCACCAGCTCGAAAACGAAGACCGGGCGGTCCAGGTCCAGGGCTTTTGCAAGCTCTGGATGAAGCGCGCCCAGATAGCCAACGGTCTTACCTTCACGCTGGATTTCGGCGGTCTGACCAGGGTGCAAGGCTGGATGCTTGCCAGCGACGAAGGTGAAGTCGCCCAACGCACCAGAATAACCCAGCAGGGCTTCCACATCGGCCTTCACGTCGAAGAAATCGATGGTGTCGCGGCCGTTGGCCCAGCCTTCAGGCAAGCGGCTGCCTGTAGCGACGCCGGCAATCATCGGTTCCTGTGCCAAGTTGCCTAACTGGCCAACGAAACGTAGGCCACTTTCGAACAAGCGCACGCGGTCCTGCTGGCGATTGAGGTTGTGCTGCAATGCCTTGACCAGGCCCGGCCACAGAGAGGCACGCATGGCCGCCATGTCGCTGGAGATGGGGTTGGCCAACAACAGTGGCTCTACGCCTGGGCTGAACAGCTCGAACAGTTTCGGATCGATGAAGCTGTAGGTAATGGCTTCCTGGTAACCACGCGCAACCAGCAGACGACGCAGGTTTGGCAGCTCGCCACGGGTTTCCGGGCGTGCTTGCGGCGCCAGGCGCGCTTGCGGGTAGCGCACGGGCAGGTTGTTGTAACCGTACAGACGCGCGAGCTCTTCGATCAAGTCGACTTCGAGGCTGATATCGAAGCGGTGGCTCGGAACGTTGACCGTCCACTGCCCTACTCCGTCTGCCTGGGTAGCCAGACCAAGGTTGTTGAGCAACTGCTCGACCTGGGACGGGTCCATTTCCATGCCAAGCATCTGGGCGATGCGATCGGCACGCAGGGTAACCGGGGCAATGCGGGGCAAGTGTTGCTCGCTGACGGCTTCAACGATAGGGCCGGCTTCACCGCCTACCACTTCCAGCAGCAATGCGGTCGCGCGCTCCATGGCCTCGCGGGCCAACTGGGAATCGACGCCGCGCTCATAACGGTGCGAGGCGTCGGTGTGCAGGCCGTAGGAGCGGGCCTTGCCTGCAACGGAAATCGGCTCGAAGAAAGCGCTTTCCAGGAACAGATCACGGGTTTTAGCGGTGTCGACGCCGCTGTGCTCGCCGCCCATGACGCCGGCGATGGCCAGGGCGCGGGTGTGGTCGGCAATGACCAGGGTGTCGGCACGCAGTGCAACTTCCTGGCCGTCGAGCAGCACGAGCTTCTCGCCTTCCTCGGCCATGCGTACGCGAATGCCGCCGTTGATCTCTGCCAAGTCAAAGGCGTGCATCGGCTGGCCGAGTTCGAGCATCACGTAGTTAGTGATGTCTACGGCAGCGTCGATGCTGCGCACGTCGCTGCGGCGCAGACGCTCGACCATCCACAGCGGCGTCGGCTTGCTCAGGTCGACATTGCGGATGACCCGCCCCAGGTAACGTGGGCAAGCTGCCGGCGCATGGACCTCGACTGGGCGCACTTCGTCGTGCGCGGCAGCCACGGCTGGCACCAGCGGGCGGGTAACCGGCACGTCGTACAGCGCGCTGACGTCGCGCGCCAGGCCGGCGATTGACAGGCAATCACCCCGGTTGGGCGTAAGCCCGATTTCGATGCTGGCATCATCCAGGCTCAGGTACTGGCGAATGTCTTCGCCTACCGGTGCATCGCTGGCCAGTTCGAGCAGGCCATCGTTTTCTTCACTGATCTGCAGTTCGGCCGCCGAGCAGAGCATGCCGAATGACTCCACACCGCGCAGCTTGGCCTTCTTGATCTTGAAGTCACCAGGCAGTTCGGCGCCGATCATGGCGAAGGGGATCTTGATCCCTGGCCGTGCGTTAGGCGCGCCGCAAACGACCTGGAACGATTCCTGACCATTGCTGACCTGGCACACACGCAGCTTGTCGGCGTCTGGGTGTTGTTCAGTGGCAAGGATTTCACCCACCACAATACCGCTGAACTGGCCGGCAGCGGGGGTCACGCTGTCGACTTCCAGGCCGGCCATGGACAGGCGGGCCACCAGTTCGTCACGGGAGACTTGCGGGTTTACCCAACCGCGCAGCCACTGTTCACTGAATTTCATGCTGTTCTTCTCCTGAAGGTTGCGTCGATTGGCTTAGCGGAATTGGGCTAAGAACCGCAGGTCGTTGTCGAAGAACAAACGCAGATCGTTGACGCCATAACGCAGCATGGCCAGGCGCTCGGCACCCATGCCGAAGGCGAAGCCCTGGAATTGCTCAGGATCAATGCCCGACATGCGCAACACGTTCGGGTGCACCATGCCGCAGCCCATTACTTCCAGCCAGCCGGTCTGCTTGCACACGCGGCAGCCATTGCCCGAGCACATGACGCACTGGATATCCACTTCGGCAGACGGCTCGGTGAAGGGGAAGAACGATGGACGGAAACGCACCGCCAGTTCTTTTTCGAAGAACACGCGCAGGAATTCTTCGATGGTGCCCTTGAGGTCGGCGAAATTGATGCCACGGTCGATCAGCAGGCCTTCGACCTGGTGGAACATCGGCGAGTGGGTGATATCCGAATCGCAGCGGTAGACGCGGCCAGGACAGACAATGCGAATAGGTGGCTGGGTCGACTCCATGGTCCGCACCTGCACCGGCGAGGTGTGGGTACGCAGCAACATGTTGGCATTGAAGTAGAAGGTATCGTGCATCGCCCGGGCCGGATGGTGGCCGGGGATGTTGAGCGCTTCGAAGTTGTGATAGTCGTCTTCGACTTCAGGGCCTTCGGCAATGCCGTAGCCAATGTGCGTGAAGAACTGTTCGATGCGTTCGAGTGTACGGGTGATGGGGTGCAGGCCACCGGTGGCCTGGCCGCGGCCTGGCAGGGTCACATCAATGCATTCGGCAGCCAGACGAGCGCTGAGCTCGGCTTCTTCAAAAGCTGCCTTGCGTGCGTTCAGCACAACGGTGACGCGCTCTTTGGCGTCATTGATCAGCGCGCCCACTTTGGGCCGCTCCTCGGCTGGCAGGTTGCCCAGGGTCTTCATCACCTGGGTCAGCTCGCCCTTCTTGCCGAGATAGTTGACCCGGATCTGTTCCAGGGCATTGATGTCTTCAGCGCGCTCCACGGCCTCCAGGGCTTGGGAGACCAGCGCATCCAGGTTTTCCATGTACAGACTCCAGATACGAAAATAGGGGAAGAGCTTTGAAGGCTCTTCCCCTATCGATGACGTTCAATGCCCGGCGACGCAGGCGTCGCCGGGTGATTGTCGCGGGTACTTAAGCCAGAACGGCTTTAGCTTTCTCGACAATCGCAGCAAACGCCGCTTTTTCGTTCACTGCCAGATCGGCCAGAACCTTACGGTCGATTTCGATCGAAGCCTTTTTCAGGCCAGCAATCAAACGGCTGTAGGACAGACCGTTGGTGCGGGCACCGGCGTTGATACGAGCGATCCACAGTGCGCGGAACTGACGCTTCTTCTGGCGACGGTCGCGGTAGGCGTATTGGCCTGCCTTGATGACCGCTTGCTTGGCAACACGGAATACGCGCGAGCGTGCACCGTAGTAACCTTTAGCCAGTTTCAGAATTTTCTTGTGACGCTTACGAGCGATGACGCCACGCTTAACACGAGCCATGAGTAACTTCCTCTATCTTAACCAGAATTAACGTACGCGCAGCATGCGCTCGACTTTTGCCACGTCGGACGGGTGCAGCAAGCTGGCACCGCGCAGTTGACGCTTACGCTTGGTCGACATTTTGGTCAGGATGTGGCTCTTGAAAGCGTGCTTGTGCTTGAAGCCCGAAGCGGTCTTCAGGAAGCGCTTCGCAGCACCGCTCTTGGTTTTCATTTTTGGCATGTTGGAACTCCGCATTCGATAAAAATTACACAATAATCATCAGGCCTGCCGTGCCCGGGAGATTATTTCTTCTTTTTGGGGGCGATGACCATCATAAGCTGGCGTCCTTCCATCTTAGGATGCTGCTCGACGGAACCGTATTCGATCAGGTCAGCTTCAACCCGCTTCAACAGCTCCATGCCCAGCTCCTGGTGGGCCATCTCACGACCACGGAATCTCAGAGAGATCTTGGCCTTGTCCCCTTCGGTAAGGAAACGTACCAGGTTGCGTAGTTTTACCTGGTAATCCCCTTCTTCCGTCCCTGGACGAAACTTGATTTCTTTAATCTGGATCTGTTTCTGGTTTTTCTTGGCTTCGTTGGCCTGCTTCTTCTTCTCGAAGAGGTGCTTGCCGTAGTCCATCACCTTGCAGACGGGTGGAACCGCGTCTGCAGAGATTTCCACCAGATCCAGCTTCGCTTCTTCAGCGATACGAAGCGCTTCATCAATCGAGACGATGCCAACCTGCTCGCCGTCTGCGCCAATTAACCGAACCTCGCGGGCCGAGATATTCTCGTTGATCGGGGCCTTCGGTACAGCACGTTTATCATTTCTCATTTCACGCTTAATAGTCATTACTCCGTTGTTTGGCGACCACGCCGGGAAACCGCTTGCGTCAGGAGCTCAGCGAACTGGGCGACGGGCATGGAGCCCAGGTCAGCGCCTTCGCGAGTACGCACTGCTACGGTCTGCGTTTCGACTTCGCGGTCCCCTATAACCAAAAGGTACGGGACCTTGAGCAAAGTATGCTCACGGATTTTAAAGCCGATCTTCTCATTTCTCAAGTCCGACTTGGCACGGAAACCGCTACCATTCAGAGTTTTCTCAACCTCAAGGGCGAAATCGGCCTGTTTGTCGGTGATATTCATAATCACCGCCTGCGTTGGCGCCAGCCAGGCAGGGAATACGCCGGCGTAGTGCTCGATCAGCATGCCGATGAAGCGCTCGAACGAACCCAAAATGGCGCGGTGCAGCATGACCGGGCGCACGCGGCTGTTGTCTTCGGCAATGTAGCTGGCGTCCAGGCGCTCCGGCAGGTTCGGGTCGTACTGCAGGGTGCCGCACTGCCAGTTACGGCCAAGGCAGTCACGCAGGGTGAACTCGATCTTCGGCCCGTAGAAAGCGCCCTCCCCTGGCTGGTATTCCCACTCCAGGCCAGATTCATTCAGGGCATCGGCCAACGCTCCCTCGGCACGGTCCCACAGCTCTTCAGAGCCAACGCGCTTGGCCGGACGAGTAGACAGCTTCATGGCGATGTCGCTGAAGCCAAAGTCCTTGTAAACGTCCAGGGTCAGCTTGATGAAGTCGGCGGCTTCTTTCTTCACCTGTTCTTCGGTGCAGAAAATGTGGGCATCGTCCTGTACGAAGCCACGCACACGCATGATGCCGTGCAATGCACCAGACGGCTCATTGCGGTGGCATGCGCCAAACTCGGCCAGACGCAGCGGCAGGTCGCGGTAGCTCTTGAGCCCCTGGTTGAAGACCTGCACGTGGCACGGGCAGTTCATCGGCTTGACCGCGTAGTCACGGCTCTCGGACGAGGTGGTGAACATGTTCTCGGCGTAGTTGGACCAGTGGCCGGAACGCTCCCACAGGATACGGTCGACCACTTGCGGGGTCTTGATTTCCTGATAACCGTTCTCGCGCTGAACGTTACGCATGTACTGCTCGAGCACTTGGTAGACAGTCCAGCCATTGGCATGCCAGAACACCATGCCCGGTGCTTCTTCCTGCAGATGGAACAGGTCGAGCTGCTTACCGATCTTGCGATGGTCGCGCTTCTCGGCTTCTTCGATGCGCTGGATGTAGGCCGCCAGCTGCTTCTTGTCAGCCCAGGCGGTGCCGTATACCCGCTGCAACTGTTCGTTCTTGGCATCGCCGCGCCAGTAGGCGCCGGACAGCTTGGTCAGCTTGAATGCCTTGAGGAAGCGGGTGTTGGGCACGTGCGGGCCGCGGCACATGTCCACGTATTCCTCGTGGTAGTACAGGCCCATGGCCTGTTCGTTTGGCATGTCCTCGACCAGGCGCAGCTTGTAGTCTTCGCCACGGGCAGTAAACACGTCGATGACTTCGGCGCGCGGGGTCATTTTCTTGATGACGTCGTAGTCAGTATCGATCAGCTGCTGCATGCGCTTCTCGATGGCCGCCAGGTCATCCGGCGTGAAGGGCCGCTCGTAAGCGATGTCGTAGTAGAAGCCTTCGTCGATCACCGGGCCGATCACCATCTTGGCGGTCGGATACAGCTGCTTCACCGCATGGCCAACCAGGTGGGCGCACGAGTGACGAATGATCTCCAGTCCCTCTTCATCTTTGGGGGTGATGATCTGCAGGGTAGCGTCGTTCAGGATCAGGTCGCAGGCGTCGACCAGCTTGCCATCTACCTTGCCGGCAACGGTGGCCTTGGCCAGACCGGCGCCGATGGATGCGGCGACCTCGGCAACGGACACGGGGTGATCGAACGAACGTTGGCTGCCATCGGGAAGAGTAATGGTGGGCATTGGCGCCTCCTCTCCTAGTGGTGACCCCTACCAAAGGTCACGTGGGTTGGGATGAGCCAGTACAAGATCCGAACCTGCCTTCCGTTGACGGGAAGCCTGCCTCACAGTGGCAGAAGCCTTTGGGCTTGCGGGGACGAACCAGAGTGACTGGAAAGAAAATAGAACTGCAGCGGGGACGTTCTCAGCTGCAAGCCGGGCATGCTAGCACGCAGTCAGAGCCGCGCGCAGGAATATTTGGAAATTGCCACTGATGGTGAACTTCCGCGACAGCTTCCCTATCAGACGTGTGGAAACAACTACTCTTGATGAGAACTGACCCAAGGAGTAATCGGTTATGCGAGTTCCGTCTCTTCTGGCCCTGGCGGCCGCTGGCGCCCTGCTGATGCCAATGGCCGCGAACGCCGGCAACTTCCCTGCCGGCAAGGAAGGTGCCTATATGGCCCAATGCACGCAAGTTGCCGCTGGCCAGGGCGTTGATGCCGCCGCAGCGAAAAAGCACTGCGAATGTGGTGCACAAGCGATCAAGAAGAATTTCTCCGACGCTGAAATTGCTGACCTCGACAGCAAGGATGGCGTGGACGCCAAACTCATGCAAAAGGCGCAAAACGTCGTTAAACAGGCCTGCGCACCTAAAAGCTGATGTTATGTAGCTGCGCGTGTCCGGCGATAAATTGCGCTGGATCAACCTGCCACGAAGGTAAAAAGACGCGACAGCCGCAGAATTAGACTATGATGTACCGGTGCTCCGTAGCTTTGGCCGCATTGCACCACCGAAAATACTAAATGTTCTGGAGATTCACCCATGTCCAATCGCCAAACCGGCACCGTCAAATGGTTCAATGATGAAAAAGGCTATGGCTTCATCACTCCACAAGGCGGCGGCGACGACCTGTTCGTTCACTTCAAAGCCATCGAATCTGACGGATTCAAGAGCCTGAAAGAAGGCCAAACTGTTTCCTTCGTCGCCGAGCGCGGCCAGAAGGGCATGCAGGCTGCGCAGGTTCGTCCGGAGTAATTCGGACAGCCGTAAAAAAACCCGCCCCCGTGGCGGGTTTTTTTGAGTTGGCTTTGACAGCTCAACGCGCACAGGGCACTGATGCCCTCCATACGCGAGGCAAATCTTAGCCGCAGTTAACGCGTGTTACACGCCCTTGCTCATCGACATTCAAGTTCAGCCGCTCCGAGCGGTATTCCAGGGTGACCACATCGTGGGGTTTGAGTATGCGCGCCATTTGCGAGCCGCTCGCCTTGCGGGCCTGCTCCAGCAGCTCTGCACTACCCATCTTGCCCACTGCAAAATCAGCGCCGCTGGCCTGGCAGCGACCATCATCGCCCGCAGGTGCCTCAGGCACTTGACCGCCACTGGAGTCGCCACCAGTGCTGCAGCCTGCCAGGACAGCAGCCACCGCCAGGGTCGCCAGATAAGCACGGGTACGTAACATTAAGCCTCCTAGATCATTTGGGAACTGCCTGATCCGACAGCCCCACCCTAAATTCGTTGCAAAACTCGCCAAGTCTGCACCATCCCGGCGGCTGATGGGGGAAGACAATCGTGACCGAATTTTACCATTCGGCCCACACGCCGCTTGGTTTGGCCTGCAAAGTCATGATTTACTTTAAGAAGTGAAGGCATAGTGCCTGCTACGAATACCCGGTTTGGTCATTCGTTCTTTCATCCCGCGCCGCAAGCGAGAGCTTTTCATGAGCACCCACAGCATCGATGCCGACATCAAGGTCAAATGGGCCGAGGGCCAGAGCGCCTATAGCCCCAGCACCCCGGAGGAGCTGCTGCTGATCGCCATCGACCTCCTGGTACGTGACCGCGGCGCAGAAGCAGCGCGCGGCTTCATCGACCAGGTGGTCGAACGGTATGCACCACGCCCTGCTACTTTAAACGCGCCAACCGCTCGCTGAGCAGGTCGAACAGCCCCTGAGCATCCCCCTCCTCCACCCACATGACATTGGCCGGTTGCTTGAGCACCCCGTACCAATCAGCCACGGTCTGGCCGAAGGTAGGGCCCTCGCGGGTATCGATTGACATGTGAATGCGCCGGCCGCTGAACTGCTGGGGTCTGAGCAGATAGGCAATGACGCTGGCGTCATGCACCGGGCCGCCGGGCATCCCGTACAACGCCATGTCATGGGTGATGTAGGCATTGAGGATATCCACCACACGCTTGCTGGCCTGCGTATTGACGCCAGCCAGTTGCTTGAGCCGTGCTTCGCTGGTCAACAGCTTATGGGTCACATCCAGGGGCAGGTAGGTCAACGGCACGCCACTTGCCAGCACCACAGCGGCCGCGTGCGGGTCGGCATACAGGTTGAACTCGGCCACAGGCGTGATGTTGCCACCGTTAAAGTGAGCCCCGCCCATCACCACCACTTCCTTGATGCCCTGAGCGATCTCCGGGCGCTGTATCAAGGCCAGGGCCAGGTTGGTCTGCGGACCGAGCATGGCCAGGGTCACGCTGTGTGGCGGCGCCGCACCTAGGGTGTCGACCAGGTACTGAACAGCGTTGCCGCTCGCCAAAGGCTGCTTGGGTTCATGCACTTCAACCCCGGTGACGCCTTCTTCGCCGTGCACTTCAGCCGCGTAGATCGGGGCGCGCACCAAGGGGCGACCCGCACCGGCGTATACCGGGACATCCTCGCGACCGGCCCACTCACGGGCTAGGCGAGCGTTACGTGCGGTCTTCTCCAGGCGCACATTGCCGGCGACTGTCGTGATGGCACGAATTTTCAGCTCATCAGGCGAGGCCATGGCCAGGAACAGGGCCACCAGATCGTCAGCCCCCGGATCGGTGTCGATGATCAGGTCGATAGGTGCCGCTTGTATGGCAGACGCTGCAGCCATGAGTGCGAGTCCTTGAAGCAGGGGTTTTAGCATGACGAGGGCACTCCTGTTGCCAGTGGATATCGAGTAAGGACCGTCGGTGTCAGAAGGTTACACCGGACACCAGGGCGATGTTGCTGTAAGGCTGGCACTCGCCCGTGCGCACCATGGCCCGGGCCTTGCGCGACAGCATCTTGAACGCTTCGTGGGGCATGTATTCACGCTCGCCCAGCGTGTCGCTCAGGCGCTCGATTTCTGCAAACGCCGGCGGCTCCACGGTTTGTATCTCTTCAGCCAGCACGTGCCGCTCGACCTGCAGCTCGCTCAGGACGCACCGCAGCACACTGGCAAAGTCAGGCAGCCCTGGGGTGACAGCCAAGTCGATCAGCTCCACGCCGTGCGGTACGGGCAACCCGGCATCGCCGATGATCAGGATGTCGCCATGGCCCATGCTGGCAATGGCCCGAGACAGTGCAATGTTCAGCAGCGGCGTCTTCTTCATGGCAGCAGCTCCGCGAGCCTGGGGATGGAAGGTTGCGCGCCGGCCCGGGTCACCGACAGGGCAGCCGCCCGTTGCCCGAAGCGGATTGCCTCGCCCTCCTCCAGGCCCTGCACCAACCCCGCCGCAAAGCCTCCGATGAAGGTGTCCCCTGCAGCGGTGGTGTCCAAGGCTTTTACCACGGGTGCCGGATAATGCTGGTGGCCATCGGGCGTGATCAGCAAGGCACCTTGGGCGCCGAGGGTAATGATCACTTTGCCAGCTCCCAGCGCGAGCAGGCGCGTGCCTGCCAGTAAAGCGCTGGCCTGATCATGCACGGCAACACCGGTCAACGCCTCGGCCTCGCTTTCGTTGGGCGTGAGGTAGTCGACATGGTTGAACCATTCGGCGGGCAGCGGCCCTGTTGCTGGCGCTGGGTTGAGTATCACCCGTTTGCCGAGCTGACGGCCTCTGGCCAAGGTCCAGGCCACGGTAGGCAATGGCACTTCAAGTTGGCAGATGATCACCTGCGCCGCCTGCAGCAAGCCGTCGAAGCGCGCTACGGCGTCGGGTACCAGCAACCCATTGCCCCCAGGCACAATGACGATGCAGTTCTGGCTGGCCGCGTCGACGGTGATCATCGCCACCCCCGTGGACACGCCGGCGCAGGTGACCACGCCCTGACAGTCAATGCCTTCCACTTCCAGGGCATTGCGCAATTGCAAACCGTAGGCGTCGTCGCCGACGCAGCCGATCATTGCCGCGCTGGCGCCCAGCCGCGCGACCGCCACGGCCTGGTTGGCACCCTTGCCTCCGGCAGCGGTGAAGAAGGTATCGCCGGCCAATGTCTCGCCAGGCCGTGGCAGGCGCTGAGCGCGCGCTACCAGGTCCATGTTGAGGCTGCCGACTACCACGACCTTGGCACTCATGCGGTTTCCTTAGCGGTAATCGTTGAACAGATCCGGGCGCGGCCCGGTGGACTCGCGCAACACGATGCGCGGGGTGACGATGCGCTGCTGCGCCGAGCTATTGCGAGGCTGAGCGATACGCGCCAGCAGCAGCGCCGCAGCGCTCTCGCCAAGCTCGCGGATGGACTGCCCCACAGTGGTCAAGGGTGGGTAGACGTAGCGGCTCAGCTCGATGTCGTCGAAGCCGATCACCGACAGCGCACCCGGCACGTCGATGTGGCGCTCGGCCGCTGCGCGCAATACGCCGAACCCGATCATGTCGTTGCCCGCAAAAATGGCCGTCGGCCGCGGCCCTGCCAGCAGCTCGGCAGCTGCAGCGTGACCGCCTGGGCTGGTGAAGTCACAATGGCGCACACGCTCAGGGGCCACGGTGACGCCCGCCTCGGCCAAGGCTCGACGAAAACCGCCCAGGCGCATCTGCGTCACCCCGGTTTCTGCTGGCCCACCGATGTAGGCGATATCCCGATGGCCAAGCTCCAACAGATGGCGCGTAGCCAGGTAGGCGCCCAGCTCATGATCGATCCGCACCAGATCGGCATCGACGCCTTCGAGCTCTCGGTCCACGATGACCATGGGTGTGCGCACCTCTGCCAGGCTTTGCAACAAGTCGTCATCCTGCCCTACCGACCCGACCACCAGCCCATCGATGCGCTTTTCCAACAGCACCCGCAGGTAATTACGCTGCTTTTGAGGGTCGTCGTCGGAATTGCACAGGATCACGCAATAGCCATTGCGCTCGCACGCGTCTTCAATGCCGCGGGCCAGCTCGGCGAAATAGGGGTTGACGCTATTGGGCACAAGCAAGCCGATGGTGGCCGTGCTGCGTGCCTTGAGCGACCGCGCGACGGCGCTGGGCACGTAGTCAAGCTCCCGTATGGCGGCCTCGACTTTGAGCCGAACAGGCTCGCTCACCGGCCGCGTTTTGTTCAACACGTGGGACACGGTGGTGTAAGAAATCCCCGCCAGGGCCGCGACGTCTTTGATGGTTGCCATGGTTCAGTTCCGCCGGGCTGCGCGCCGGCTGCGATAAGTGTCGAGCACCACGGCAATGACGATCACAGCGCCGGTAATGATGCGTTTGGTTGGCTCGCTGGCACCGATCTGCGCAAGGCCCGCTGCCAGCACGGAAATGATGAGCACGCCAAAAAAGGTGCTGATGACCGAGCCACGCCCACCCATCAGGCTGGTACCGCCGATCACGACGGCGGCAATCACCTGCAACTCCAGGCCGGAGCCCGCATTGGGGTCGGCCGCCTCCAGGCGCGACACCTGAAACAACGCAGCCAGGCCAGCCAGCAGCCCCATCAGGGCGAAGACCAGTACCTTGTAGGGGCGCGGGTCGATACCAGCCAGGCGCACGGCTTCTTCATTGGTGCCGATCCCGATCAGGTAGCGCCCGAATACGGTACGGGTGAGCACCAGGTGAGCGATTACGATCACCAGCAAGGCGATGATGAACGCGGGTGATATACCGAAGGCTATCGGGTTGGAGAACCAGGCATAGGCATCGCCGATGTAGGCCGTGCGCGAATCGGTGAACTGGTAGGCCAGGCCGCGGGCCATTTCCAGCACGCCCAACGAGACGATGAACGAAGGGATGCGCCAGGCCACGGTGACGACGCCGGTAACGCTGCCAGCCAATGCGGCCACCGCCATGCCCAGCAGTGCAGCCGGCACGATGCTCCAGCCCCAGCCAAGAATCGCAACGCTGACTGTCGATGCGGCCAGGGCCAGCACCGAACCGACCGACAGGTCGATGCCGCCGATGATCAGCACGAACGTCATGCCCACGGCCAATACCATCAAGTCAGGTATCTGGTTGGCCAGGGTACTGAACGTACCGTATGACCAGAAATGGCTGCTCAGCATCGAGAACAGCACGATCATCGCCAGCAAGGCGCCGGCCAGCCCCAGGTAAGTACCAAGGCCCAAGTAGGTGCCGCTGCGGCGCGCCGGGGCAGCGCTTTGGTTTTCGAGCGGTGTGGTTTTCATGCGTCCATCCTGGGGGCTGCAGGGTGCAGCAGTGCGTCACGTTTCTGATAGCCGGCGAAGGCTGCCGCCAGCAACTGGTCCTGGGTCCAGTGGTCACGTTCGAAGGTGTCGATCAACCGACCGGCAGACAAGACCGCAATGCGGTCGCAGATCAGCATCAACTCGCGCAGATCGCTGGAGACCACGACCAGGGCCTTGCCCTGCCGAGCGAGTTCGGCGAGCAAACCGTAGATGTCGAACTTGGCACCGACATCGATGCCGCGCGTAGGCTCGTCGAACAGCAAGACCCGGCAATCGCGCTCGAGCCAGCGGCCGATCACCACCTTCTGCTGATTACCACCAGACAGCTCGCCGACCACTTGATCAGCGCCGGCACTGCGAATGCGCATGGCCTGTATTTGCCGCTCGGCCAAGTCGCGTTCGGCTTGGCGGTCCAGGACGCCAGCCCGCGACACCGCACCCAGGTTGCCCAAGGCGATGTTGGCGCTGATCGACTGGCTCAACAGCAGGCCTTCGCCTTTGCGATCTTCGGTGATCAGGGCAATACCCGCGTTGACGGCGGACTTTGGCGAATCGATGGTGACGGGCAGCGGCGGCTGGCCCAGGGCAATGCTACCGCTGTCGGCGCGGTCGGCGCCGTAGATCAACCGCAGAAGCTCTGTACGGCCCGCGCCGATCAGCCCGGAGATACCGAAGATCTCCCCAGCACGGACTTCAAAGGATACCTCCCGCACCTTCTCGCCCCGGCTGAGCTTGTCCACCCTGAGCAGTGGACCACCTAATGAGCGGCGGCCCAGGTCGATGTGTTCGCCCAGTTCACGCCCAACCATCAGGTTGACCAACTCGGCGCTGCTGTAGCGCTGAATCGATTCGTCACACACCAGCCTGCCATCGCGCAGCACGACGATACGTTGAGCGACGCGCTGCAGTTCTTCGAGCCGATGGGAGATATAGACGATAGCCACCCCCCGGGCGCGCAAGCGCTCGATCTGGGTGAACAGCAATTCCACCTCGCGCGCGGTCAGCATGGCGGTAGGCTCATCGAAGATCAGCACGTGGCAATCTCCGATCAGGTTGCGGGCAATCTCGACCATTTGCTGGTGACCGATGCCCAACTCTCCGACCGGGATATCGGGGTCAATGGCCTCCAGCCCCACCTGGGCCATGGCATCGACGGCCATCTGGCGCAGGCGCTTCTGGCTGATCCAGCCGAGGCGGCTGGGCAGGTTGTCCAGAAACAGGTTTTCTGCCACGGTCAGGGTGGGCAACAGGTTCAGTTCCTGCATCACCATGCGCACGCCGAGGCGCTCGGCCTCGCGGCGACTGGCCGGCGCATAGGCCTGCCCGCGGTAGAGCATGTGCCCGGCAGTGGGGGTTTCCAGGCCGCTGATCAACTTGGACAAGGTGCTCTTGCCAGCGCCGTTTTCGCCAGTCAAGGCCAGCACCTCGCCGGCACGCAGCTCCAGGCTCACCTCGCCCAGCACCGGCTGGGCGTACGTCTTGCCGAGGCCGCGGGCAGCCAGGACCACATCATGGATCGATGCGGACATCGCCGTGTCTCCTGGCAGTATCAAGGTTGCTTCGTGATCAGTTCGACCGGGGTCTGGATGACGTTATCGGCATCCACATCCGGCTTCTCGCCCTTGACCATTTTCAGCGCGGCCTGGATACCGAAAACGGCTTGCTGACTGGCTGCCTGATCAAGCGTGGCCAGTACGCGGCCGTCGGCAATCATGGGTTTGATGGCATTGATGTTATCGTAACCGACCACCTGCACCTGGCCAGCCTTGCCAGCCGCGCGCACCGCCGAGACCGCACCCAGGGCCATGCTGTCGTTGCCTGCCAGCAATGCCTTGAGATCAGGGTATTCGTTGAGCATGGACGCGGCGACGGCATTGCCTTTGTCGATTTCCCAATTGCCGCTCTGCGTGGAGACGATCTTGATCTGTGCAGCGTCCATCGCATCCTTGAAGCCTGCGGTACGCTGCTGGGCATTGGTCGTGGTCGGCACCCCTTCGATGATGCCCACCTGATCGCCCGCCTTGAGTTTTTCCGTGGCCAAGTATTCGCCCACCAGGCGCGCGCCCTTGCGGTTGTCAGGGCCTACGAAGGGTACGCTGATGCCTTTGCTCTTGAGCAGCTCGGGGTCAAGTCGGTTGTCGATGTTGATCACCACCACACCCTGGTCCATTGCTTTTTTCACAGCTGAGACCAGTGCTTTGGAGTCTGCCGGCGCGATCACCAGCGCCTTGGCACCGGCGTTGACCATCTGCTCGACGATGCGGATCTGCTCGCCTGTGTCGGTCTCGTTCTTGATGCCGTTGGCCACCAGATCGAATTCGCCTGCGTGGGTTTGCTGGTAGGCCTTGGCACCGTCTTCCATGGTGCGGAAAAACTCATTGGCCAATGATTTCATGACCAACGCCACCTTGGGCTTGTCTTCGGCATGAGCCGCCGAAAATGGCATGGCAATGGACAAGGACGAAAGAACAGCGACGGCCAGCAAGCGGCCTGGGAACGGCAGTTTCATGGGCGATGACTCCGAATCTTGTTTTTTTGTCGGAAAGCAAACGTTTGCGCTGAGTAACTATGCGAACGCGCCAAGCGTTTGTCAAATACGCTCAGCTGACTCCCGGGCAAGATTATCCGTAAATTTCCGGATAACCGAACACGTTTTCCTACAAATATTCGGGTTTTCGAATGAAATACTTCCGACCCTGATTGCGCACGTCATTCGACCGCCTAACAAGACGTCACCCTCATCACGCACGAGGTAGGGTTGAGCCTGCCCAAACGCTATGTCACGAGTTGTTACAGAGGCTATTGGCGATCTGGTACGGAACATGCCTTAGCGACTGCGCGACGCACTAAAAATCATCTCATTAGGAAGAGAGCACAAAAACGATGAATGCCGCACTGAAATCCTTTGCCCCCAGCGCACTCGCCCTGCTGCTGATCCTGCCCGCTACGGTTTCGGCCGATCAAGCCAAGTCCCAGCAAAAGCTCGCCAACGTGGTCATCCTGGCGACCGGCGGCACGATTGCCGGGGCCGGTGCCAGCGCCGCCAATAGCGCTACTTACCAGGCCGCCAAGTTGGGCGTCGACAAACTGATCGCCGGCGTGCCTGAACTGGCAGACCTGGCCAACGTGCGTGGCGAACAGGTCATGCAGATCGCCTCCGAGAGCATCTCTAACGACGATCTGCTCAAGCTGGGCAAGCGGGTGGCTGAGCTGGCCGACAGCAAGGACGTGGATGGCATCGTCATCACCCACGGTACCGATACCTTGGAAGAAACCGCCTACTTCCTGAACTTGGTCGAGAAAACCGACAAGCCTATCGTGGTCGTCGGCTCCATGCGCCCCGGCACCGCCATGTCGGCAGACGGCATGCTCAACCTGTACAACGCCGTCGCCGTCGCCAGCGACAAGCAGTCGCGTGGCAAGGGCGTGCTGGTGACGCTCAATGATGAAATCCAGTCGGGCCGTGACGTCAGCAAGTCCGTGAACATCAAGACCGAGGCCTTCAAGAGCGCTTGGGGCCCGATGGGCATGGTCGTGGAAGGCAAGTCCTACTGGTTCCGCCTGCCAGCCAAGCGCCACACCCTGGACTCGGAATTCGACATCAAGCAGATAAGCAGCCTGCCTCAGGTGGACATTGCCTATGGCTACGGGAACGTGACCGATACCGCCTACAAGGCGTTGGCACAGAACGGCGCCAAGGCGCTGATTCACGCAGGTACCGGCAACGGTTCGGTGTCTTCGCGCGTGGTGCCTGCACTGCAGGAGCTGCGCAAGAACGGCGTGCAGATCATTCGCTCTTCCCACGTCAACCAGGGCGGTTTCGTGCTGCGCAACGCCGAACAGCCTGACGACAAGAACGATTGGGTAGTGGCCCATGACCTGAACCCGCAGAAAGCGCGCATCCTGGCCATGGTCGCCATGACCAAGACCCAGGACAGCAAGGAGCTGCAGCGGATTTTCTGGGAATACTGATCCCATCAACGCTGGAGCCGATCATCGGCTTCAGCGTTACCAGGCACCCTATCTGAACTGATATTCCAAGCCAGCACCGGCGTACCATGAACGCCCCGGGGCTGCCTCGTAATAGCGTTTGTTGCTGTCACCGACAATCACCGAACCCACGTACTGACGGTCGAACAGGTTGTCCAGGCGCACCAGCTGATGGAACGTCCAAGGGCCGACCTGTTGCTCGAAGCGCGTGCGCCAGTTGAACACAGCATAGGCAGGCGCAGCTTTCTGCTGGTTGCTGTCCTCAACGAACACCTTGCTGCGGTACTGCCCCTCGAACCCCATGCTGACCGACGTGGTGGGTTTCCACACCACTTCTGCATACAGGTTGTCTCGCGGCACACCTGGCAAGCGGTTGCCACTGTCGATGACTTGTCCGCCTTGCTTGAAGTCGTCGGCATAGCGAGCGTCGGTATGGGTGTACACCCAAGTGGTCTGCCAGCGCTCGGCAAGGTCGCTCTGCAAGCTGGCTTCGAAACCACGGCGCACGGTCTGCCCGGCATTGTGGTAACTGGTGCGACCGTAGGTGGCGTTATCGACCACGATTTCGTTATCCGTACGGATCTCGAACAGGGCTGCGTTCAGCCGCGTGGCGGCGCCCAGGCGATATTTCACCCCTAGCTCATATTGCTTGCTGGTGGCAGGTTCCAGCCCGAAGTTGAAGCTTTCCTGCAAGCCTGGCGCATAGGCCATTTCGGCCTGTGTAGGCGTTTCGAAGCCCTTTCCTAGGCTGGCGTAGCCACGCAGATCAGGCGTGAAGGCATACATCACAGACAGCGTCGGGTTGGCCTGCTGATAGCGCTTGGCACCGCTGGCGTCACCGTTTTCCAGGTAGTGGTCATCGACCTTCATCTTCATGGTGCTGTAGCGCACGCCCAGCTCGCTGGTCCAGTTGCCAATTTCCCAGTGCGCCTGCACATACGGGTCCAGGCTGGTAGCGATATCTTTCTCGTCGCGCTTGAGCTCGCCCTTGACCCCAAGCTGCTCGCCACGGAAGTTCTGATAGCCCCTGCGGTCATCCGTACTCTGGTCGTAGTCGGCCCCCACGGTGAACGTGAAATGCCCAGGCACGGCCAGTACCGGCTGAATCCAGCGCAGCGTACCGCCGTGAAACTCGCGGTCAAAATCGACCACACCGCCACCGCGCTGGCTGTTGGAGTCGCGCTCAGAACCACTCAAACCAGCTTCACGCTGTCTGTTGAAACTGTCCGGCCGAGGAATCGACAGGTACTGCACCACGCTCCGGCGCCCTGCGTAGAGATTGAACTGAAGGGTAGCGTCGCCAACGTAGCGTTCGTAGTTCATGCCCACCTGTTGGTGGTCGATACTCTTGCGCGTGTTGTAGGCCCTTGCGCCATCAGCGACCGAACGTGGGTCGTGCTTGTAGCTGGACCAAAGCTGACCCAGCGGGTCTTGCGTGTTGTTCTGTTCCAGGCTGCTATAAATCAGCGCCAGGCGTGAATCGGCGTCCGGCTTGATGTGCACCTTGGCGAACGTCTGGTCGCGCTTGGCCGCGCTATGGTCACGGTAACCATCGGTGTCCATACGCGAAGCATCCAGCACGAAACCACCGATCTCGTTGCCCCCTTGCGCCGACAGGTGATGCTTGCTGAAGCCATCGCTGCCAAATGTTGTTTCGGCACCAAGGCGAGCCGGCCCTTCCCCATCACGGCTGAACATCTGGATGACACCGCCAGCGTTGCTGCCATACAGCGTAGCGGCCGGGCCACGCAGTACCTCGATGCGGTCGGCCACATCCAGGTTCAGCGTGGCTGCCTGACCCTGTCCGTCTGGGGTGCTGGCGGGGATACCATCGCTGAGCAGCTTGATGCCGCGTACGCCGAACGCAGAGCGAGCACCAAAGCCGCGTGATGATATCTGCAGGTCCTGGGCATAGTTCTGGCGATTCTGTACCACCAGGCCAGGGACCTTGGTCAGGACCTCTGACAAGTTGACGCCAAGTTGGCCATCCGTGCCATTGGACAGGTCGACCGTGTCCACCGAAAACGGCAGGTCGAAGCTGCTGGTAGGGGCGTAGGCGCCAGTGACGACCATCGGATCGATAACGATCGCGGTCGACGGGTCGGCCCAGGCCTCAGTGTGAGCAGTAACACCACCGACAAACAGCAAAGCGAGGTGTGTGGAAGAGGTAACGCGTAAGACCAATCGATACATGAGCAATTTCCGGAAAGTGCCGCTATTACAGCAGACCTTGGCCTGGATCGCGAACATGACGAGGACGAGCCGCAGAACTTTCCCTTCAAGCTGTTGCGAAATCCCTTACAGTGAAATACTGTACGTGCATACAGCAAAACAAGGAAATGCCTGTGTCTACCTCCTCGCCCTCACCTGCCAGCTACCAACAATTGGGCATGCGCATCCAGAAAATCATCAACAACCCCATTGCCCAGCGCAGCCGGGCGGCTTTGATCTTTCGCCTGGAACAGGAAACACCGGAGGACTGGGACACGTTGCTGGCCGAGATTGCCGAAAATGACAATGTCACCCTCGCCCACCGTGACGATGGCGGCGTACAGATTTTCTGGACTGTGCCCAAGGAAGACTGACCGCGCATGAGAGTTTCGCTTATTGCAGCTGCCTGCCTGCTGATGGCTCCGCTTGCCCATGCCGATGCGCCCCGTACGTTCCAGGAGGCCAAGAAGGTCGCCAGGCAACTCTACGCACCACAATCCACCGAGTTCTATTGCGGTTGCAAATACAACGGCAACAAAGTCGATATGGCTTCATGTGGGTATACACCACGCAAGAATGCCCAACGCGCTTCACGCATCGAGTGGGAACACATCGTGCCGGCCTGGCAAATCGGCCATCTGCGCCAATGTTGGCAAAGCGGCGGTCGCAAGGCCTGCTCGCAGCACGACGAGGTATACAAACGCGCCGAAGCCGATCTGCACAACCTGGTGCCAAGCGTGGGAGAGGTCAACGGCGACCGCAGCAACTACAGCTTCGGCTGGCTGCCAGAGCAACGCGGGCAATACGGCAAGTGCCTTACCCAAGTGGACTTCAAGGCCAGAAAGGTCATGCCGCGGCCTTCGATCCGCGGCATGATTGCACGCACCTACTTCTATATGAGCAAGCAATACAATTTGCGCCTCTCCAGGCAGGACCGTCAGCTATTCGAGGCGTGGAACAAGACGTATCCGCCGCAGCCTTGGGAATATCAACGCAACCAGCGGGTTGGGTGCCTGATGGGGCGCGGCAATGAGTTCGTGGGACCGGTCGACCTCAAGGCGTGTAGCTGATCGACCGGCTACGAGCGCTTAGCGGGCTGCGCCGTGCTGGATGACCACTGAATCGGTGCCAAGCTTGGCCATGACTTCATCGCGACGGGCCTGCGCCTGCTCCCGGGTCGGAAATGGCCCCAGCAGGACCACAGGCTTGCCGTCCCGGTACTCCACCGAAGACGGTATGCCCTTCTCGATCAGACGCGCGGTCATGTCGCTGAGTGCCCCCATGTTGGCGCCCTGGATGACTTCGACGTCCCATCCCTCTGGCGCGGGCTCACCTTCGAGCGCCTGCGCACGGCGCTGCAATTCGGCACCCCCGCACAGCTCTCGGATACGCAGGTTATTGCCATTGTCGTCGACAATGATTTCGTACTGACCGTCGCGTTTGATGGCCACATAACTGCGGTAGGCCTGGTATTGGCCGGCATCGTCCTTACCACGCACCTGACCGCAGATCGTACCCTGGGTATCAATGCGCACGTTACCGAACTTGGCGGTCTTGGGGTTTTGCAGGTGTTCGGCCACACGCTTGTGCACGCCCTCCACCTCGTTGTCACACCCCGCCAGGGCCATTACTGCCATTACCACCGCCAGTTTGCGCACGCGTCTACCTCCAGGTTGGAAGAGGCGGATTCTACCACGCGAGGCCGTGAACCGGACTGCGGCCAAAGGTTACACGCTGATTCAAGCAGACATGCAAAAAGGGCGACCATTTCTGATCGCCCTTTTTGGGATTTGGTAGGCACAATTGGACTCGAACCAACGACCCCCACCATGTCAAGGTGGTGCTCTAACCAACTGAGCTATGTGCCTGTCGTGTGGTGCGCATATTAGAGATCTGCTGAGCACCTGTAAAGCTTTTTTTCGATATAAATCAGAAACTTTCGAACACGGCTCGGACGGGGGCCATGCCAAACTTTCCCACGCCAAACGCAAGAAGGGTGACCCTTTCGGATCACCCTTCTTTGATTTGGTAGGCACAATTGGACTCGAACCAACGACCCCCACCATGTCAAGGTGGTGCTCTAACCAACTGAGCTATGTGCCTGTCGTGGTGCGCATTCTACGTAATTACAAAAGCGTGTCAACAGTTTTTTTTGCGCTAACTCACTGAATTGCAAACTCTTTATAAAGAAGCACCAGACGCAGGCGGTGTTCATGATTTTCAGTGGATGACTAGCGGGTGTTTATTATTATTGATAGCATCGCTACATTCGTTAAAAATATAAAACACGAGGTTCTGCAGCATGGCTAACACCCCCTACCCCCAGTCCTACTACGCCGCCTCGGCCAACCCGGTGCCGCCACGTCCGGCGCTGCAGGGTGAGGTGCAAACCGATGTCTGCATCATCGGCGCAGGCTACACCGGCTTGTCCAGTGCCCTGTTCCTGTTGGAAAACGGCTTCAAGGTCAGCGTCGTCGAAGCAGCCAAAGTTGGTTTCGGCGCATCGGGCCGCAACGGTGGCCAGATCGTCAACAGCTACAGCCGCGACATCGATGTCATCGAGCGCACCGTGGGTGCCCGCCAGGCGCAGCTGCTGGGCGAAATGGCCTTCGAGGGCGGGCGCATCATCCGCGAGCGGGTGGCCAAGTACAACATCCAGTGCGACCTAAAGGATGGTGGCGTTTTCGCTGCACTGACCAGCAAACAGATGGGTCACCTGGAATCGCAAAAGCGCCTATGGGAACGTTTCGGCCACAACCAGCTGGAGCTGATGGATCAACAGCGCATCCGCGAAGTGGTGGCCTGCGACAACTATATCGGCGGCATGCTCGACATGAGCGGCGGTCATATCCATCCGCTCAACCTGGCCCTCGGCGAAGCTGCTGCCGTCGAATCGCTGGGTGGTACCATCTATGAGCAAACCCCGGCCGTGCGCATCGAGCGTGGCGCCAACCCGGTCGTGCATACCCCACAGGGCAAAGTGCGCGCCAAGTTCATCATCGTGGCGGGCAACGCCTACCTGGGCAACTTGGTCCCAGAGCTTGCCGCCAAGTCCATGCCCTGCGGTACGCAGGTCATCACGACCGAACCCTTGGGCGATGAACTGGCGCGTACCTTGCTGCCGCAGGACTACTGCGTCGAAGACTGCAACTACCTGCTCGACTACTATCGCCTGACCAGTGACAAGCGCCTGATCTTTGGTGGCGGCGTAGTATATGGGGCACGGGACCCGGCCAACATCGAGGCGATCATCCGTCCGAAGATGCTCAAGGCCTTCCCGCAGCTGAAGAACGTCAAGATCGATTACGCCTGGACCGGCAACTTCCTGCTGACGTTGTCGCGCCTGCCACAAGTAGGCCGGATCGGTGACAACATCTATTACTCCCAGGGGTGTTCGGGCCACGGGGTCACCTATACCCACCTGGCAGGCAAAGTCCTGGCCGAGGCGATGCGTGGCCAGGCGGAGCGGTTCGATGCCTTTGCCGGGCTGCCGCACTACCCGTTCCCGGGCGGTCAGATGCTGCGCGTGCCTTTCAGTGCCTTGGGCGCTTGGTACTACAGCCTGCGTGACCGCCTGGGCTTCTGAGCTAAGGCATGGCAGCCCGTAAAGGGCTGCCACTTGGCGTGATGCTGTTCATTCGATATCGCTGGGCCGTAGCCGCTCCGGCGCCCCGTCAAGGCCGCTCTTACAGTGACCGCGTGACGCTTGATGCGAGCGGTCTCACTTGATGCTGTCCAGGGCCTGCCTGGCCGCTAATTCCTGACCCGCACGCGCCAGTTCGTCAGCGGCCTGCAGCCAGCGCTGACGATCGACGTTCGCCGGCAACTGCCCCGGCGGCTGCACCAGAATTGCCCAGCGCCCCTCCTTCGCCCAGGCAGAGGCGAAATCGTCGAATGCCATCACCAGACGGCGTTGCATGCCTGCACGCATCAGCACGCGCTGTTTGTACCGGTCATACCCTATCAAGACCGCATACCTGGGTTCGCTCCACCATGCCGAACCGTCCTGATAGCGAACCAGCACCGGGTTTCCAGCGGCAACCTGCGTCAACAAGGCATCGAGCCGCTTGTCCAAGGGGTACACCACCCTCCCGTAGTCCCGCGCAACGCGCGCAATGCTGGTATCGAGGCTGTCGAGGCCCATGGGCAGGTTCAGCGGCTGATCGAGCAACCCTGGCGTGATGGGCGCACCTTGCTGCGACAGGACCGCGGCCAATGCCATGGCTGCGCTGTGGTTGGCGTTACCGCGGTAGAACGGAACGCTGCTGAGCTCCACCCGCTGGGGCAGGCCCTGGAGGGCGGTAGAGGGTGTCCCGGCACAACCTGCCAAGGTGACACCCAACCAACACGCCAGGATGAGCTGACGAACGGCCTTGGTCGGCGACGACGAGGTGAAAGTGGGCATGGGGTACTCGCTTGCTCAAACGCAGGGCAGGCAGCGCCCTGCTGTGTTCGCGATGATAGGTCCCACAACAGCGGCGGTACAGTCCGACAGGGCATGTTGGCGAATCAGCTCGGCGCCGCAGGCGTTATTCGATGGAACGTAACGACGCAGGGGCTACACTAATCAAGTGTCTGGAAGGCAATCGCTGGCGTATCAAGCGCTCGCCGTAGAGATGGAGGCACGAATGAATATGACCTTGGCAATCATCATGTTGGTGTGCATGTGGCTCAGCGTTGCGGTGGCCATGCTCTGGGGCGTACTGCGCATCGCACGGCGGCACGCTCAACCCGTTGCGCAAACACAGCCACGCCCTCAACCCGCCCCTGCACGGCGTGCTCCACGCGCAGCAGCGGCGCACTGACCCCACCCGAAACATGCAGCGAATGGGGCGCCATGCGCCCCGCCTGCTGTCATCCTTGCTTGGCCTCACGCTTGAGGCGTGCCCGACGTGCCAGAATATTCAGAATCTCGATAGCGGTCGAGAATGCCATGGCCGCATACACATAGCCTTTGGGCACGTGGGCGCCGAACCCCTCGGCGATCAATGTCATGCCAATCATGATCAGGAAACCTAGCGCCAGCATGACAACGGTAGGGTTGTCGTTGATGAAGTTGGCCAACGGATCGGCCGCCACCATCATCACGATCACGGCAGTAATCACGGCGATGATCATGATCGGCAAATGTTCGGTCATGCCTACGGCAGTGATAATGCTGTCTACCGAGAACACGATATCGAGCAACAGAATCTGGAAAATCGCTGCGGCAAAGCCCAAGGTGACGGTAGAAGAAGCCTTGGACTCTTCCTTGGCACCGTGTGGGTCGACGTTCTCGTGAATTTCCTTGGTGGCCTTCCACAGCAAGAACAGGCCGCCGGCAATCAGGATCACATCCTTCCAGGAGAAGGCGTTGCCAAACACCTCGAACACAGGGTCGGTCAGTTGCACGATCCAGGCAACGGTGCTCAGCAGTGCCAGACGCATCACCAGTGCCATGCTGATACCGATGCGACGTGCCTTGGAGCGATACGCAACGGGCAACTTGTTGGTCAGGATGGAGATGAAGATAAGGTTGTCGATACCCAGTACTACTTCCATGGCCACCAGCGTGGCAAGCGCCACCCAGGCTGTGGGGCTAGCGGCAAGTTCCAGCAAATATTCCATTGTTCACATCCTGTCACGCGGGTTGGGGATCAAATGTCCTGGGTTTTGGAGGCAGGGTCATCTTGCTCGGGCTCTTGCTTCTCGGGCCCCAGCGCGTCGCTCAGGGCCTGCTGGGCAGCCTGATTGGTTTGCTCGATAACCTGCTGAGCCGACTTCGCTGCCTGGTCCAGCACCTGCTGCGCAGACTTCTCAGCCTGATCACAGCCGGCCAGTACTATCAGCGTCATGCCCATGACCAGCGCAGTACCCATTGATTTGAAATACAGCATAGGCGCCTCCGGAATGATGTGCGCAGGCTCGTATCAGCCTGAATGATGTGGATTCTAGTCGGCGCAACACTTCTGTAAAATTCGTATTTTCAAGCGATATACTTCGGTTTTTTCGAATTGGCCTTTGCGCTCATGCTTAACTATCGCCAGCTTCACTACTTCTGGGTGGTAGCCCGAACCGGCAGCATCGTTCGCGCCAGCGAGCAATTGAACTTGACGCCACAGACCATCAGCGGGCAGATCACGCTGTTGGAACAGGCTTATGGCGTCGAGTTGTTCCAGCGGGTTGGTCGGCAATTGGAATTGACTGAAACCGGACGCCAGGCGCTCACGTACGCCGAGCAGATGTTCCAGCTAGGGGGAGAGCTTGAAGCCATGCTGCGTGCCGGCCCCCAGGAGCAGATTCTGTTCCGGGTCGGGGTGGCTGACGTGGTGCCCAAATCCATTGTCTATCGATTATTGGCACCGACCATGGAGCTTGAGAATGTGCTGCGCATCAACTGCCGTGAAGACAAGCTGGAGCGCCTCCTGGCCGACCTTGCCATTCAGCGACTGGACCTGGTCATTTCAGACAGCCCGATGCCGCCGCACCTGGACATCAAAGGCTATAGCCAGAAACTGGGAGAATGTGGCCTGAGCTTTTTCGCAACCCCAACATTGGCCCACCGGCATGACGGCCTGTTCCCGGAGTGCTTGCACGATGCACCGCTGCTCATACCCGGGCAGGAAACCGTACTGCGCAGCCGCCTTCTGCGCTGGCTTGGTGAGCAACATATCCAACCGCGTATCGTCGGCGAGTTCGACGACAGCGCCCTGATGCAGGCGTTCGGGCAGTCTGGCAGTGGCATCTTCGTGGCGCCCAGCGTAATTGCCGAAGAAGTGTGTCGCCAATATGGCGTACACCTGATCGGACAAACCGAGGCCGTGAACGAGTCCTTCTACGCTATTTCAGTCGAGCGCAAGGTCAAGCATCCTGGCATCGTTGCCATCACTGAAGGGGCACGACGCGAACTGTTCAACTGGTAGCGTTTCCTGACAACGGCCAGCAAGTGCCTGACCAAGGTCTATGGTAAAGTCCAGCCCTTTTCAGATTTCGGGACCTCGCTGCGCATGACACCGCTCCTTCGCCTTCTCAACCGCACCGGCCTGGTGACGCAAATCGTGATCGGTCTGGTGGCAGGTATCGCCCTTGCCCTGATCGCGCCAGCCGTCGCCCGCGACCTGGGCTTTTTCGGTACGGTGTTCGTCAGTGCCTTGAAGGCGGTGGCACCCGTGCTGGTATTCATCCTGGTCATGGCATCGATTGCCAATCATCGACACGGACAGGAAACCCACATCCGTCCCATCTTGTGGCTGTACTTGCTCGGCACGTTCGCCTCGGCTGTCGTGGCGGTGGTTGCCAGCATGATGTTTCCTTCGCACCTGGTACTGAACGCAGCCGACGCCACCCTAAGTGCACCGGGCGGCATCAACGAGGTGTTGAAGAACCTGCTGCTCAGTGCGGTCGACAACCCGATCAACGCGCTGCTCAACGCTAATTTCATCGGTGTGCTGACTTGGGCGATCGGCCTGGGCATCGCATTGCGCCACGCCGGTGACACCACCCGCAAGGTGGTCGACGACCTGTCCAATGGCGTTACGCTGATCGTGCGCATTGTCATTCGCTTTGCGCCACTGGGCATCTTCGGCCTGGTCACCTCCACCTTGGCTCAGTCCGGGCTGAAAGCGATGCTGGGGTACCTGCACCTGCTGGCGGTACTGATCGGGTGCATGCTGTTCGTCGCTCTGGTCATGAACCCGCTGATCGTGTTCTGGAAAACCCGTCGCAATCCCTACCCGCTCACCCTGCTGTGTCTACGCGAAAGCGGTATTACTGCATTTTTCACCCGCAGTTCGGCAGCCAACATCCCGGTGAACATGGCGTTGTCCGAACGGCTTGGGCTGCACGAGGATACCTATTCGGTATCCATTCCGCTGGGGGCCACGATCAACATGGCCGGCGCTGCAATCACCATCACCGTATTGACGCTGGCGGCGGTACACACCTTGGGCATTCCCTTGGATCTCCCCACGGCCGTGTTGCTCAGTGTGGTAGCGGCGGTCTGTGCTTGCGGTGCGTCAGGCGTGGCCGGCGGTTCCTTGCTGCTCATCCCGCTGGCCTGCAGCCTGTTCGGTATTCCCAGTGAAATCGCCATGCAGGTCGTGGCGGTGGGGTTCATCATCGGCGTGCTGCAGGATTCCGCCGAAACCGCACTCAACTCCTCCACCGACGTGCTGTTCACTGCAGCCGCTTGCCAGGCCGAGGAGCGCCGCAGCGCCTGATTCAGCCGGGCCGTCTTGCGGCCCTCCCCTCATTTACCTACGCTAATGGCCTTTTCCCAGCAATGAGACAGGGCCATGTCCGAGCAAGACACCACCACTGAAGGTCGCTTGAACAGCGTCGAGATTCGCGTGCTCGGCTCGCTGATCGAAAAACAGGCCACCAGCCCGGAAAGCTACCCACTCACCCTCAACGCCCTGCTCCTGGCCTGTAACCAAAAGACCAGCCGCGAACCGGTGATGAACCTCACCCAGGGCCAAGTGGGCCAGGCGCTGCGCAGCCTCGAAGCACAACAGATGGCACGCCTGCAGATGGGCAGCCGCGCCGATCGCTGGGAACACCGGGTGGACAAGGCGCTGGAATTGGTGCCTGCACAGCTGGTGCTGATGGGGCTGATGTTCCTGCGTGGCCCGCAGACCCTCAGCGAGTTGCTAGCCCGCAGCAACCGCCTGCACGACTTCGACGACACTGACCAGGTCCGCCACCAGCTCGAGCGCCTGGTATCACGTAACTTGGCCGTGCACCTGCCGCGTCAGGCCGGTCAGCGGGAAGACCGTTACACGCATGGGTTGGGTGACCCGGCGGAGATCGAAACCATTCTGGCCGCAAGGCAGCAGGAAGGTCCAACGCGCAGCGGTACCGGCGCGGCCGCGCAGGATCGAATCGAAGCACTGGAAGCGCGTATCGCTGCATTGGAAGCTCGCCTGGACGCACTTGGCGGCTAGGCTTCAACGGTCTGATTTGGGGAAGTTGCGGCAGCTCTTGCGCTCGGCCATTTCACGATCGCTTGGGCGCTGATCGACGAATACGGTGTGGCCGTTACTGTAGATCTCAAGGTAGCCCCAGTGCAGGTCTTGTTCAGTCTGCCCAGGCTTTGGCGGCACTAGCCACCAGGGTTCGCGGCTGATCAGGGTCATGGCGTGGCTCCTGAAGGGTCTGCATGTAAGCATAGACACCCTCATGCCACGGGGGTTTAGCCAGGCCCATGACAAAACCCCCGCATGCGCTGCGCCGTAGAGCACGGCCAGTACATGCGAGGGTTGCGGCTCTGCCGAAATGTCGCTTATGCAGGGGCCGAGGTGCGGATCAGGTGGTCGAAGGCGGCCAGAGACGCCTTCGCCCCTTCGCCTACGGCGATCACGATCTGTTTGTAGGGCACCGTCGTCACGTCACCTGCGGCGAACACGCCCGCAATACTGGTCTGCCCCTTGGCATCGACGATGATTTCGCCGCGTGCCGACAGTTCAACGGTGCCTTTGAGCCAATCGGTGTTCGGCAACAGACCGATCTGAACGAAAATCCCCTCCAACGCCAGCTCATGTTCGATGTCGCTGGTCCGGTCCTTATAACGCAGGCCAGTTACTTTTTCGCCATTGCCGATCACTTCGGTGGTCAGTGCCTGGGTGATGACCGTCACGTTAGGCAAGCTGTGCAACTTGCGTTGCAGCACCGCATCGGCACGCAGCTGGCTATCGAATTCAATCAACGTCACCTGCGCCACGATACCTGCCAAATCGATCGCCGCTTCCACGCCGGAGTTACCGCCACCGATCACCGCCACGCGCTTGCCCTTGAACAATGGGCCATCGCAGTGCGGGCAGTAGGCCACGCCGCGGCCACGGTATTGCTGTTCACCCGGTACATTCATCTCGCGCCAGCGAGCGCCGGTGGCCAGGATGACGGTCTTGGCCTTGAGCGAAGCCCCGCTCGCCATGCGCACTTCATGCAGGCCGCCGTCGGTAGCCGGAATCAGTGCTTCACCGCGCTGCAGGTTCATGATGTCCACCTCGTACTGCTTGACGTGTTCTTCAAGCGCGGTGGCCAGTTTCGGGCCTTCGGTTTCATGCACGGACACAAAGTTCTCGATGGCCATGGTGTCGAGCACCTGCCCACCGAACCGTTCGGCGGCCACGCCGGTGCGGATACCCTTGCGCGCTGCATAGATGGCGGCAGAGGCACCTGCCGGGCCACCGCCCACGACCAGTACATCGAACGCCTGCTTGGCATTGAGTTTCTCGGCCTGACGCGCGCCGGCGTTGGTGTCGATCTTGCCAAGAATTTCCTCAAGGCCCATGCGCCCCTGGCCGAACACCTCACCGTTAAGGTACACGCTGGGCACGGCCATGATCTGGCGGGCATCGACTTCAGCCTGGAACAGTGCACCGTCGATGGCCACGTGGCGTACGTTGGGGTTGAGCACCGCCATCAGGTTCAATGCCTGGACCACATCCGGGCAGTTCTGGCAGGACAGCGAGAAGTAGGTCTCGAAGCTGAACTCCCCTTCCAGCGCCTGGATCTGCTCGATCACTTCCAGGCTGGCCTTGGAGGGGTGGCCGCCCACTTGCAGCAGCGCCAGTACCAGGGACGTGAACTCGTGGCCCATGGGAATGCCGGCGAAACGCAGGCTGATGTCGCCGTTGGGGCGATTGAGCGAGAACGAAGGGCGGCGGGCGTCGTCGCCATCGGCTCGCAGGGTGATGAGGCTGGACAAGCCGGCGATTTCCACCAGCAGGTCGTGTAATTCGCGGGACTTCGCACCGTCGTCGAGGGAAGCAACGATCTCGATCGGCTGGGTGACCCGCTCCAGGTAGGTTTTCAGTTGCGATTTAAGCGTGGCGTCCAACATACGGGCGATTTCCTTTTTCAAAACTCGGATACAAAAACGCCCAGGCGAAGTCGCCCGGGCGTTTAACGGGGCGGTAAGTGGTTCAGCTGTGGCGGCTGCTTACCGCCCGCGTATGGCACATGACTGGCTGATCTCCCCGCAAGGCCTGCGCGGCGCTGCCGCGGCACAGGCGCTTATCGGGCGAGAATCAGATCTTGCCGACCAGATCCAGCGACGGCGCCAGAGTAGCCTCGCCTTCTTTCCACTTGGCTGGGCAGACTTCGCCTGGGTGCGCGGCGACGTATTGGGCAGCCTTGACCTTGCGCAGCAGCTCGGTAGCGTCACGACCTACACCACCATCGTTCAGCTCGACGATCTTGATCTGGCCTTCGGGGTTGATCACGAAGGTACCGCGGTCAGCCAGGCCGGCTTCTTCGATCAGTACGTCGAAGTTGCGAGCGATCACATGGGTCGGGTCGCCGATCAGTGGGTACTGAATCTTGCCGATGGTGTCCGAGGTGTCGTGCCACGCTTTGTGGGTGAAGTGGGTGTCGGTGGAAACACCGTAGATCTCAACGCCCAGTTTCTGGAACTCGGCGTAGTTGTCAGCAAGGTCACCCAGCTCGGTCGGGCACACGAAAGTGAAGTCGGCTGGATAGAAGAACACGACAGACCATTTGCCTTTCAGGTCGGCTTCGCTGACCGGGACGAACTCGCCCTTGTGGTAGGCAGTGGCGTTGAACGGTTTGACCTGGCTGTTGATGATAGGCATGAGAGACGCTCCTTCATGGGTTGAAATCAGTTGACGGAGAGAATCCTAACCGCATGGACCGATAAAGGCTCATTGGCAAACCTGATGCTTATGATTGGTTTTGGCTATGAGCCAGACCGGTCAAGGGCTGCCTAGCCCGGTGTTGCCCAAGCGGGCGGCAACCCATGGATGCGGCGGCGTGGAGGCTGCGGCTCGTTAACCGCCACCCCGCAACCAGGCCGCACGTTGCGTGCGGCCTGGGTTGAGTCAGCGAGTCACCGTGCGCATGGTCACGAATTCTTCCGCTGCCGTGGGGTGCACGCCGATGGTTTCATCGAACTGTTGCTTGGTCGCGCCCGCTTTGAGCGCGATGCCCAGGCCCTGGATGATCTCGCCTGCATCCGGCCCGACCATGTGGCAACCGAGCACCTTGTCGGTCTTGGCATCCACCACCAGCTTCATCAGGGTCTTTTCCTGGATGTCGGTGAGGGTCAGCTTCATGGCGCGGAAGCGGCTTTCGAAGATCTTGACCTCATAGCCCTGCTCGACAGCCTGTTCTTCGGTGAGCCCTACCGTGCCGATAGGCGGCTGGCTGAACACTGCCGTGGGGATATTCTGGTAGTCCACGGGGCGGTACTGCTCCGGCTTGAACAAACGCCTGGCCACGGCCATACCTTCAGCCAGTGCCACAGGCGTCAGTTGCACGCGGCCGATCACATCACCAATGGCCAGGATCGAGGGCGCCGTGGTCTGGTATTGATCGTCTACTCGCACATACCCCTTGTCATCCAGTTCGACGCCGGTGTTTTCCAAGCCAAGGTTGTCCAGCATCGGACGCCGGCCGGTGGCGTAGAAGATGCAGTCGGCAACCAGTTCCCGCCCGTCCTTGAGCGTCGCCTTGAGGCTGCCATCCTCGAGTTTGTCGATGCGCTGGATGTCAGCATTGAACTGCAAGTCGAGCCCGCGTTTTTCGAGCTCTTCCTTGAGGTGGGTACGCACCGAACCATCGAAGCCGCGCAGGAACAGATCGCCGCGATACAGCAACGTGGTCGCGGCGCCCAGCCCCTGGAAGATCCCGGCGAATTCCACCGCGATGTAGCCGCCGCCCACCACCAGCACCCGCCGCGGCAGGTCCTTGAGATAGAACGCTTCGTTGGAGGTGATCGCCAAGTCCTTGCCAGGGATGTCGGGTACCTGGGGCCAGCCGCCGGTGGCGATCAGGATGTGCTCGGCGCTGTAGCGCTGGCCTTCGACCTCGACCTCGTTGGGACCGGTCATGCGCGCATGGCCTTGAACCAAGGTCACGCCGCTGTTGATCAGCAGGTTGCGGTAGATACCGTTTAGCCGTTCGATTTCACGGTTCTTGTTGGCAATCAGCGTACCCCAGTCGAAGTGCCCTTCTTCCAGGGTCCAGCCGTATCCCGCAGCCTGCTCCAGCTCGTCAGCCACATGGGCGCCATACACCAGCAGCTTTTTAGGCACACACCCCACGTTGACACAGGTGCCGCCCAGGTAGCGGCTCTCGGCAACCGCTACCTTCGCGCCAAAACCGGCAGCGAACCGTGCGGCGCGCACGCCACCGGAGCCGGCGCCAATCACGAACAGATCAAAATCGTAGGCCACTTTTCGTTCTCCAAAAAAAAGCTGCAAGCTTCAAGCGGCAGACTGCACAACGGGCAGCGTGGCTTGTCACTTGCAGCTTGGTACCGGCAGTTTCAAGCTTCAAGCATCAGGCGGCAAGAAAAAACGCGCCTGGCTTGCAGCAGGGGCTCAGTAGGCCTTGCCGGTCTTGTAGTAGTTCTCGAAGCAGAAGTTGGTCGCGTCGATGTAGCCTTCGGCGCCACCGCAGTCGAAACGCTGGCCTTTGAACTTGTACGCGATTACGCAGCCATTCTGGGCCTGTTGCAGCAAGGCGTCGGTGATCTGGATTTCGCCGCCCTTGCCGGGTTCGGTATTGGCGATGATGTCGAAGATATCCGGGGTCAGGATGTAACGGCCGATGATCGCCAAGTTGGACGGGGCATCTTCAGGTTTTGGTTTCTCTACCATGTTGGTCACACGGAAGATGTCGTCCCGGATCATGTCGCCGGCAATGACACCGTACTTGTTGGTTTCCTGCGGATCGACTTCCTGAATGGCGACGATCGAGCAACGGAACTGGTTGTACAGCTTCACCATTTGGGCCAGCACGCCGTCGCCTTCAGGGTTGACACACAGGTCGTCCGCCAGCACTACGGCGAAGGGCTCGTCGCCGATCAGCGGACGGCCGGTGAGGATAGCATGGCCCAGGCCTTTCATCTCGGTCTGACGGGTGTAGGAGAACGAGCACTCGTCCAGGAGGCGACGAATGCCTACCAGATATTTCTCCTTGTCGGTGCCCTTGATCTGGTTTTCCAGCTCGTAGCTGATGTCGAAGTGATCTTCCAGCGCGCGCTTACCGCGACCGGTAACGATGGAGATCTCACTCAACCCTGCATCCAATGCTTCCTCAACGCCGTACTGGATCAACGGCTTGTTGACCACTGGCAGCATTTCCTTCGGCATGGCTTTGGTGGCGGGCAGGAAGCGAGTGCCATAGCCGGCTGCCGGGAACAAGCATTTCTTGATCATAAACGTCCTTAACAAAGGCTAGGCCTGGGGGTTACGGCGCAGTCTAATCAGGCGGCGGTCACCTTACAATGCCCCGCCTGTGGCCGATCGTTGGGAACATAGAGGCAACCGCTAACGGATAGTTCAAAGGGTCGCCCAATATTCCTGACCGGTACGTCACCCCTCCAGGCCCTTGCCCGGTCATCAGTGACCGGTGCCCTGCCCGATCAATACCCCCTCGACCTTCTGGCCATAGAGGTTGACCCCGTCATTGGCATGGAACTTCAGGCGCGTTTTCTCGATGGAGCCCTCCACCAGCCGTGGGTCCTGGGGCCGCTCGTGCCGGTTTATCCAGGCCGCCACATCCCAGGCCTGCTGGTCGCTGAGCGAACCCGGTCGACCCAGTGGCATGTTGTACTTGATGAATGACGCCGCCGTGTTGATCCGGTGCATGCCCGCCCCCCAGTTGTAGGCGTCCCTGCCCCAGAGCGGCGGCATCACATACTCGCCCGCCACCTTCTGCCCTTCGCCCTGCTTGCCGTGGCAGATCGCACATTGTTCGAGATACACCTTCTGCCCACGCGTGAAGTCATAGCCACCCGCTGGCGGCGCCACTTCCGGATAACCTCGCCCGGCCAACTCGACCCCGGTCGGCGCCTTGGTAGAAAGCCAGTAGGAATAAACCGACAGCGCAGTCATCTGCGGACTGTCAGCCGCCGGCGGCTTGCCGTTCATGCTGAACTGAAAACAGCCTTGGATTCGCTCGGCATAGGTGTTGACCTTGTCGTTTTTCTTGCGGTAGGCCGGGTACATCGGATAAGCGCCCCACAGGGGAGCCGAGTGCGCCATGCGCCCTTGATCTAGGTGGCAGTTACTGCAGTTCATGCCGTTGCCAACCGCTTCAGGCATCAGTCGCCGGGTATCGACGAACAGGGCATGACCCTCGCGCACCATCTTGCCAAACGCATTGTCCGGCAACTGGCCCTCGGCCGGCGGCACGAAGCGCGGCTGCGCCTGTGCATCCGGCACCTTGAGCTGGGACTGGTCCTCCATGGTCACGGGGTTGGCGTGAGCGCTGCCTGCGGCCAGCAGCAGGGCTGTAAGCAAGGGCTTCATGGCTTGGCCTCCAGGTTGGCGGGACGGGCGAAAAACTCGGCAACGGCCGTGATCTCGTCAGGGGTCATGGCCTTGGCCACGCCGACCATCAGCTGGTTGGGATCGTTACTGCGCGTTCCATCCCGCCAGGCGTTGAGTTGTGCCACCAGGTAAGCTGCAGGCTGGCCAGACAACGGAGGGAAGTGCTCGCCCACCCCGCCACCGCCAGGGCCGTGGCACTGGATACATCCGGGGATGTGCCGATCCCAGTCGCCATAAAGCGCAAGCCGCAGCGTTGGATCATCGGCAATTTGCTGACGGCGCAGCTCACCGGTTGGCGGTGCCGGCAAGCTGGCCAGGTAGGCGCTCACTGCCGTGATCTCGTCCTCGGACAACGCCTTCGCCAAGGGCGCCATTACTGCCTGCTGTCGAGTACCCCTGCGCCAGTCATGCAATTGCTTGCTCAAGTACGAGGCCGGCAGGCCAGCGAGCCTGGGGAAGCCTGCTGCGCCGATGCCGTTGCCATCGGCACCGTGGCACCCGATGCAGGCCAGGGCAGCGGGGTCGGCGCCCCCTTGGGTAAAGACTTTCTGGCCATCTGCAGCGTGGGCCGATGCCCAGGCCAGGGACATCAGGCCACCGATCACCATGACGCTGAACGGTCTCATCACGAACCTCCTTTTCTATTGTTATATGCTTAGGCCCAAAACATATAAGCAAAAGGAGGATGGTCACTTGCGCTGGGTCAATCCCCGGAAATACAAGCCGTCGCGGCTTTGCGCACATCACCCGGGCGCAATGGGAAGTTGCTCAGACGCTCATGCAACTTGATGCTGCTGCCATTGTTGCTACGCTGGCTGATATCCAGGAGCGCGCCTGGGCCCTCGCCTGGCGAGAACTTCTGCGGCACGATCAGACGCAATCCATCGCCGCGTTTCTCTTCCGTCAACGGGCCACGCGAGTCGGCCAGGCGGGCCTTCACGCAGTCGGCATATTCACGTGGCGTCTTGCCTGACATCACATCCATCGTCTCATGGGACTGTTCAAGGTCAGACACACTGGCGCACCCGGCCAGGGTCAGCATCCACGCCGCCAACATCCACTTCATCTGCTGCACCTCTGTCATCACGAACCCCGTTCGACCGTGATCTGGCTCTTTTGCTCCCTGGACTGGCAGATTTATCTGCGCCCGATCAGCCGCCCGGCGCGCTCACCGCGCATCGTGGTATCGTGCGCGTTTGCAAAACCAGACTTTGCGGAGCCACACATGAAATTCGTACACCAGCGCGAGCACCTCAACGAGGACGATATCGTCGTCATCGAGTGTTCCCAGCGCTGCAACATCCGTCTGATGAACGACGCCAACTTTCGCAGCTTCAAGAATGGCGGTCGTCACACCTATCACGGCGGCCACTTCGACAAGTTCCCCGCCAAGATCACCGTGCCCAGCACCGGTTTCTGGAACATCACCATCGATACCGTGACGACCCGTCCGATCTCGGTCACGCGCAAGCCCAGCCTCACGCACAAGATCAAGATCATCCGCCGTTCCTCGTCGCAACTCAGGTAAGGCCAGCCATGACCCAGACCATCAAGTACGTCATCAAATACAAGCTCGAAGGCCAGCGCCGCTGGGATTTCGCCCTCATGTCAGACGACTCTCCGGAACAGGCCCTGCAAGCCCTGCGCAAGATCCATGGTGACGACGTCGACAAGGTCAGCGACATCCAGGTCAGCAAGGCACTCTAATCGCCCAGTCCCCATTCACCGCGCTTGAAGGAGCTTCGCATGAGTCAGTGGCCCGATCGCCGTATTCTCGATTTGCTGGGTATCGAACGGCCCATCCTTCAAGCGCCGATGGCTGGGGCATCGGGCACGGCGATGGCCATTGCGGTAAGCCAGGCTGGTGGTCTGGGCGCCCTGCCTTGCGCCATGCTCACTCACCAGCAGGTACGCGAGCACATCGCGGCCTTTCGAGCTGCCAGCCCTGGCCGCGCCCTGAACCTGAACTTCTTCTGCCATCAGGTGCCGGCTTGCGATGCCGACGCCCTGACCGCGTGGAAGCAGACGCTTGAACCCTACTATCGAGCACTGGGGGCTGATTTCGAAGCACCTGCGCCGGCGTCTAATCGCGCCCCTTTCGACGAACAGAGCTGCCAGCTGGTTGAGGAACTGCGCCCTGAAGTGGTGAGTTTCCACTTCGGCCTGCCTCAGGTTGACCTGCTACGCAGGGTCAAAGCCAGCGGGGCCCGGGTACTGTCCAGTGCCACCACTGTCGAAGAGGCGCGCTGGCTACAGGACCGTGGCTGCGATGCGATCATCGCCATGGGCTATGAGGCTGGCGGGCATCGCGGCATGTTCCTCAGTGAAGACATCACCACCCAAATCGGTACGCTTGCGCTGGTGCCGCAAGTGGCCGATGCCGTTGATGTACCGGTGATCGCGGCCGGTGGTATTGCCGATCACCGTGGTCTGCTGGCCGCATTGGCACTGGGCGCTTCTGCGGTGCAGATCGGCACTGCTTACCTGTTCTGCCCTGAGGCAAACGTGTCGTCGTTTCACCGGCAGGCGCTGGACAGTGCACCGGCCAGCGACACGGCCCTGACCAACTTGTTCACTGGTCGCCCGGCCCGCGGCATCAATAATCGCCTGATGCGCGATCTGGGCCCCATGAGCGCGCAGGCACCGCGGTTTCCACTGGCAGGTGGCGCGTTGATGCCGTTGCGAGCGATCACTGAGGCTCAAGGCGACAGTGGCTTCAGCAACCTTTGGGCAGGCCAGGCACTGCGCCTTGGCCGGCACATGTCCGCTGCAGACCTGACCCGTGACATTGCAGACAATGCATTGGCTCGACTAAGCCGCTAATCGGACCGCTTGAAACTTGCTCCAACCGCTATTTAACAAAAACAGCTGCAGGCAACTGGCGAAGCGCTATATAGTCAGGCATATAACGAAAACCAGGAGCTGTCCCAATGCGTTCTCGCCTGCCCTATCTAGCCGCCCTCGCCAGCCTGATCATGCTGAACACCGCCTGGGCCGACGAGGTCCAGGTGGCTGTCGCTGCCAACTTCACCGCGCCAATCCAGGCCATCGCCAAGGATTTCGAGAAGGACACCGGCCATACGTTGATCGCAGCCTACGGCGCTACCGGGCAGTTCTATGCCCAGATCAAGAACGGTGCCCCCTTCGAAGTGTTCCTGGCCGCAGACGACAGCACCCCGGCCAAGCTCGAGCAAGAGAACGCCATCGTGCCGGGCTCACGCTTTACCTACGCCATCGGAACACTGGCCCTGTGGTCGGCCCAGCCTGGGTATGTGGATGACAAGGGCGCGGTCTTGCAAGGCAATGCCTACAAGCACCTCTCACTCGCCAATCCAAAGACCGCGCCGTATGGCCTGGCGGCCACGCAAGTGCTGGAAAAGCTCAAGTTGACCGAGGCGACGCGCGCCAAATGGGTCGAGGGTCAAAATATCACCCAAGCCTTCCAGTTCGTATCTACCGGTAATGCAGAGCTGGGCTTCGTGGCGCTGTCGCAGATCTTCAAGGATGGCAAGGTACAGAGTGGTTCGGCCTGGATCGTCCCGGCTTCCTTGCACGACCCCATCCGCCAGGACGCAGTGATCCTGAAAAAAGGCAAGGACAACCCGGCTGCCAAGGCCCTGGTGGACTACCTCAAGGGCCCCAAGGCTGCTGCGGTAATCAAAGCCTACGGCTATGAAATCTGATGCCGCTCGATGCCAGTGACCTTGGCGCCATCTGGCTTACCCTGAAGCTGGCCAGCCTGACCACCCTGATCCTGTTGATCGTGGGCACACCCATCGGCTGGTGGCTGGCACGCACCCGGTCATGGCTTCGCGGCCCGATAGGTGCCATCGTTGCCCTGCCTCTGGTGCTGCCGCCTACGGTGATCGGGTTCTACCTGCTGATTGCACTAGGCCCGCATGGCTGGCTTGGCCAAGCGATTGCAGCACTGGGCCTGGACAGTGTGGTGTTCAGCTTCTCGGGCCTTGTGATCGGCTCGGTCATCTACTCGATGCCCTTTGTGGTCCAGCCGCTGCAAAACGCTTTTGCCGCCATCGGTAAACGCCCCATGGAAGTGGCGGCCACGCTGCGCGCCGGGCCGTGGGACAGTTTCGTGCACGTGGCGCTACCACTGGCCCGTCCTGGCTTCATCACTGCCAGCATTCTGGGTTTTGCCCACACCGTAGGCGAGTTTGGTGTCGTGCTGATGATCGGTGGCAACATTCCCGACAAGACCCGCGTGGTGTCCGTGCAGATTTTCGACCATGTCGAGGCGATGGCCTACACCCAGGCTCACTGGCTCGCAGGCGCCATGCTGGTGTTCTCTTTCCTGGTGCTGCTGTTGCTGTACGCAGGCAAACGCGGCAATACGGGCTGGAACTGACATGACGCACTCGATCGTGGCACGCCTGAAACTGGCACGCGACGCTTTCACGCTGGACGTCGACCTGCAACTGCCAGGGCGCGGTATCAGCGCCTTGTTTGGGCACTCCGGGTCAGGCAAAACCAGTTGCCTGCGCTGCCTGGCCGGCTTGGAGCGCCCTGGTCAGGCGTATGTGCAAGTCAATGGCGAGGTCTGGGAGGACACCGCTCGCGACGTCTTTCTACCGCCCCACCAGCGCCCGGTGGGCTACGTTTTCCAGGAGCCCAGCCTGTTTGCGCACCTGAGCGTACGGGGCAACCTGGAGTTCGGCTGGCGCCGTGTCCCGTCGAGCCAGCGCAAGGTAAGTCTGGAACATGCCAGCGAGCTGTTGGGCATCAGTCACCTGCTGGCGCGCCGACCTTCGACGTTATCGGGGGGCGAGGCGCAACGCGTCGGGATTGCCCGTGCGCTGCTCAGCAGCCCCCGACTGTTGCTGATGGATGAGCCCCTGGCCGCTCTTGACGGGCCCCGCAAACGCGAAATCCTGCCTTACCTCGAGCGCTTGCACGAGGAGCTGGACGTACCCGTGGTCTATGTCAGCCACGCCCAGGACGAAGTGGCACGCCTGGCGGACCATGTGGTGCTGCTCGAGCACGGACGTGTGGTGGCAAGCGGTCCGGTTGCGCCTACCTTGGCTCGTCTGGACTTGTCGCTGGCCCAGGGCGATGACGCCGGTGTGGTGCTCGAAGGCCAGGTGACAGGGCACGACCCGCACTACGACCTGCTTGAGCTGCGCCTGCCTGGCAACAAAGGGCTCGTATTACGTTGCGCACACCCCATGCGCGCCCTGGGCAGCGCCTTGCGGGTCAAGGTCCATGCGCGCGACGTAAGCCTGGCGCTCACCGCTGACGGCACCTCAAGTATCCTCAACCGAGTGCATGTTCAGGTACGCGACACCCACGCTGCTGACAACCCAGCCCATCTGTTGGTCAGCCTGGATGCCGACGGTAGCATCCTGCTCGCCCGCATTACCCGTTTCTCGGCGGACCAGCTTGGGGTGCACCCAGGCCAGCGCCTGTATGCACAGATCAAATCGGTTGCATTGCTCAGCTGACGTGCGGAAATGGAGCAACGGCCAAGCGGCTGTTGTCCATTGATCAGTGACTTGATCGAGGCCTGCCGCCCATGCTCGACTGCCCGCTTCCCGAAACGCTGCATTACGTCGACGACAGCCAGCCCGGTTTGACTCGCCGCCGCTGGCGCGACCGCTTCATCTACCTGGATGCCAACGGTGAACGGGTACGCGACCCCGAAACACTGGCACGTATCGCTGCACTGGTAATCCCACCGGCCTACACCGATGTCTGGATATGCGCCGACCCGCAAGGGCACCTGCAGGCCACTGGCCGCGATGCCCGTGGCCGCAAACAGTACCGTTATCATGCCCAGTGGCGTGAAACCCGTGACCAGCACAAGTACGGCCGCATGCTCGCCTTCGCCCAGGCGTTGCCAAAGCTGCGCTCACAACTGGAAGCCCACTTGTCTCGACCGGGCCTTGACCGTGAAAAGGTCATGGCCCTGGTGGTCAGCCTGCTGGACCATACCCTCATCCGCATTGGCAACCAGCGCTATATGCGCGACAACAAGTCCTACGGGCTGACAACCCTGCGTAATCGACATGTAGAGGTCAAGGGCAGTACCATCCGCTTTCAGTTCCGCGGCAAGCGTGGTGTCGAACACGATGTAACGCTGCGCGACCGACGCCTGGCGGCCTTGCTCAAGCGTTGCATGGAACTGCCCGGCCAGGCACTGTTCCAGTATCTCGATGCCGATGGCCAGCGTCACAGCATTGGTTCGAGCGACATCAATCAGTTTCTGCAACAGCTGACTGGCGCCGACTTCACGGCCAAGGACTACCGTACCTGGGCCGGCAGCAGCCTTGCGCTGGACCTGCTCAGGCCCTTGGCCTGGGAGCCGGAAACCGAGGCCAAACGCCAGGTCGCTGCCATCGTCAAGCAAGTCGCCTCGCGCCTTGGCAACACCCCTGCGGTATGCCGACGCTGCTACATCCACCCAGCGGTACTGGAGCACTACACGCTCGGGCGCCTGGCCGCTTTGCCCAAGAGCCGAGTACGCAAGGGGCTGGACCCGGAAGAGGTCGCGTTGCTGGTCTTTCTCAAGGCATTGGAACAGCAGGCCGCACATTGAGCGCGTCTATCCAACCGATGATGCAAAGGTATTTCCCATTGAACGGCGCCCCCACTATCCTTGCAAACGAAGCACCTTGTCCTACGAAGCTTTCATCGTGTGCCTAGCTGTCCACATACCCGCTGCGTGCCACAGATTTTGACATTCTGGGAATTACTAGGCTTCGAAAGCGTCTGTAATGAGAAGGAAAAGGGATATGCTCCCACCGCCAGCGCACATGGCCTGCGGACTTTTTTATCACCAAGGAGAAGTACATGCTGATACTCACCCGTAAGGTTGGCGAGAGCATCGTCATCAACGACGACATCAAAGTCACCATTCTGGGCGTCAAAGGGATGCAGGTGAGGATAGGCATCGACGCACCCAAGGATGTTCAAGTGCACCGCGAGGAGATTTTCAAACGCATCCAGGCCGGCAGCCCGGCGCCTGAGAAGCAGGACGATTGATACTGATCATTCAAGCGGGTAGCAGGGATGCGCCCATAGCCTCAGCCACTCAGTAGGCCATGCACCTTCGCAATCATCTCGCCCATGTCGAATGGCTTGTCGAACACTGCTGCGAATAATGTCGGGCATCCCTCACTGGCCTGGGCGCCGCTCATGAGAATAACTGGCAGCGTTCGCAGTGCAGGGTCTGCTCGCATGGCACGGACCAGTTCCTGGCCGTTGAGCACGGGCATCATGTAGTCGGTGATAACCAACTGCACCTGCACGCGGCTGAGTATTTCTAGCGCTTTCTGGCCGTTACTCGCCTTTTCGATCGCATACCCTTCATCCTCCAGGGCAAACCCCAGGATGTCGGCTATCAGGTATTCGTCGTCGACGATCAGCACGGTCTTCATGTAACTGAAACCTACAGGCTCCCTTGCGGCACAGCTGTGCCAGAGAGGGCCCCACTTGTGCCTTCGAATGCTCTGCGCAGTGTGATTCCCGTTGAAGCGATCACAAGCTCATGCAAGGACGCGTCGTGAGCACTGTCGCGCACTTTGAGAATTGAGAGCATGCGGCGCAAGGTGCCGTCATGCTCCACGAATCGCATCAGCACCAGGTTGTCGACGATGCTGGACAAGTCGGGCGCCGGCGCGCTGATCTCCGCACCGAAGATATCGCGCATTTCCCAGGTCAGCATCACACTCACCTGGCGAGCGCGCAGCTCCCCGGTCAGCGCGCGAAAGAAGGCATTCAGGCGCCCGGGTTCCGTGGCCAGGCGGCTCAACGCACCCAGGCTGTCGATCAGTACTCGCTTGGCGCCGGTTGCCTGTACCTGTTCGATCAAGCGCGCACCCAGCTGGTCCAACAGCACCTGCGTACTGGGCTCCCAGCACAGTGTCAGGCTCTGGGCCTGTTCCATGGCTGCAAAGTCGTACCCCAGTAAAGCCGCCTTGCTGTGCAGGCGATCGGGTGATTCATAGAAGCCGAAATGCAAACCGGGGGCCTGGGGTGTGCTGGCCGCCAGAAATGCCATGCCCAGCGACGTCTTGCCAATGCCCGAGGGGCCCATCAGCAGCGTGACCGATGCGGCGGACAGACCGCCATCGAGCATGTCGTCGAGCGCCGACACACCGCTGCTGATTCGTGATGCGGCTGCATTGCAGGGCCCAATGGGCTTGGCGAACAAGGACTCCAGACGTGGAAACACCGTCACACCGGTATCGTCTATCAGGCACTCGTGGCGCCCGGACAAGGCGCCACTGCCACGGGTCTTGCGCAACTGAATCGTGCGAACGGCGCGGCTACCCACCATCTGCTCACCCAGTTCGATCACGCCGTCGACCATCGTGTGCTCAGGGCTGCCTTCCTCAAGCCGCGCACTGGTCAACAACAGTACGGTGCAGCCGGCAAAAGCCGCATGACCTTGTAGTGCCGAGACGAATTTTTTGGTATCGAGCGATGTTTCGGCATGTACGCGAGCATTGAGTACGCCATCGACGATCAGCAGGCTGGCCTTGTGTCGACTGATCTCCTGCCTGAGCAACCGGACCACGGCATCAAGGCCATCCTGTTCCAGGGTATCGAAAGCGCTAACGAACTGAATCTGGTCGCCGACCATCGAAGGGTCGAAGAAGTCCAGCGTGCCCAGGTACTGAAATAACCGCTCATGGGACTCGCTGAGCAAGGTTGCCACCAGCGCCCGCCCTCCCTTGCGCACATGCTCGCAGGCCATCTGGTTGGCCAGGATGGTCTTGCCTGCCCCAGGTGGGCCCTGCACGATATACGACGCCCCTGTCACCAACCCACCTTTGAGCAGGGCATCGAGCCCGTCGATACCTGTCAGCAATCGCTTGAGTGTCTGAGTCATGCTGCGCCCCTTACGGTTCGATACCTGGCTGGCTTGAATGGACGGGCAAATATAGCCGCATGCGGGTGCCGACCCTCAGCTCGCTGTGCACACTGATGGCACCGCCGCTTTGCCTGGCAAATCCGTACACCTGGCTCAGGCCCAGGCCGGTGCCCTTGCCGAACGGCTTGGTGGTGAAGAAGGGTTCGAAAATACGTGGCAGCACATCCACCGCCATGCCCTCGCCGCTGTCCTGCACCTCGAAGCACACGAAGCGGCCATGCAGGCCGTCGACCTCGCCTGTCAGCAACACCGCTTCGACGGTCAGGACGATGTGGCCTTCCTCGGCAATGGCATCCCGGGCATTGAACAGCAAGTTGAGCAGCACCATTTGTAACTGACCAGCATCCACTTCAATGCTGGGTAGATCAGGCTGCACCCGCGCATCCAGTGTGACCGAACTGGGCAGTGCATGAACAAGCAATCCATGGGTAGCGTCGATCAATTTGGCCGGCTCGATACAGGTCACCTCAAACTTGCGATGACGGGCAAAGCTGAGCAGTTGACGGGTCAGGTCGGTGCCGCGTTGGCCAGCCTCGAGAATATTGTGCAGCATGCGCTGAGCGCGTTCTGGGTCGGGTGCAGCAAGGGCCAAGCGCGCAGAGCTGAGAATGATGGTCAGCAGGTTGTTGAAATCATGTGCCAGCCCCGGTCAGCTGACCCAGCGCCTCGAGCTTCTGGGCCTCGAACAATTGCGCTCTAACGGCGTCCAGCTGCATCGCCGACTCGCGCCGATCGGTAATGTCCCGCGTGACCTTGGCAAGCCCGACGATCTGGCCTTGATCATCGCGCACCACATCGAGGGCCACCAGTGCCCAGAAGCGCGTGCCGTCTTTGCGCTGGCGCCACCCTTCATGCCGCGACACGCCGTGTTCAAGCGCTTGACGCAGCAATTGCTCCGGCTTGCCTTCGGCGCAGTCTTCAGGCGTGAAGAACAGAGAAAAATGACGGCCCACCACTTCATCGGCGCTATAGCCCTTGATTCTCTGGGCGCCAGCATTCCACGAGGCGATATGACCGGTGGTATCCAGCATGTAGATGGCATAGTCCACCACGGACTGGACCAATTGCTCGTAACGATGAGCAGGCATTTCTGAATTGACCTGGCAATCAGTTGAAACCATGCGAGCTCCACCGGTACGGCAGGTAAACATAATCCAAACGACTACATCTCAGGCATTGACACACGCTGTTCACCGTCGTTGCGCAGTCGTCAGCCCGACCATCACATCCAGTGACTTGGCTAACATTGGGCCAAGCTCATGCCACTGTCAATCGGCTGCTCGCGATGGGATGTGATGTGCGGAATACGTCAGCCAAGGTTGACTCTGCTATAACGGTGGGTTATAAAGCCGCCTTGATTGCACAGCCCTTCTGTCTGAAGCGAGCCGGCCACCCGTGGCCCTTTCAAGCGTGCGAGTGTGGTGGAATTGGTATACACAGCAGACTTAAAATCTGTCGGCGTGAGCCTTGCGGGTTCGAGTCCCGCCACTCGCACCACATCCTGAAGAAGGCGCCTAGGGCGCCTTTTTTGCTGCCTGCCTTTTGCTAGCCTGCCACTACTCATCATCGCAGTCGTCGAACCACGCAGGATGATTGCGCTCGTCCTCTTCGAGTTCCTCAAACGACGGCTCCTCGATCTCGTCTTGCGCCCCATGAGCATCCGGCTCGAACGCGTCTTGTTCGTCATGAAGAAACTCATGATCCAGCAAATGATCATGCTCAGGTTCGTGCAGTTCGTCGTCGTGCATATGGGCCTCAATTCAAGTGGCACGCTTGTATAGGCTCAACTGCCTCTGAGGTCAACGCCGCAGTGATTTAATTCCAGGTTAATTCCACGCGTCCAATGTAGCGGCTCTCCCTTCAAAACGTCCTTGGCCCGCTGATTCCTGGCGGGCGTTTTTTTGTCGGTCGCTCAGCAGGGCCCGTCACCGCCGTCTCGTACATTTTCTTGGCGCACGACGCATCCATCACCTTCCCTTCACGAAATGATGACATTCACCTTGGCAATCTGAACCTGCTCCGTATGTTCTTGCAGCCCGCCGCATTCTTGCCGCGGGCTTTTCTTTTTGTCCCCGCCCTCCACGCCCCTGACTTTCTATGACCTGCGGCAGTTTCCCACATGCACGGTGGCGCTATTGTGCGTGGGCTATTTTCAAGTCAACCGGATAGACACGGAGGTTCACATGAAAGCTGCTGTCGTAGCCCCAGGCGGTCGCGTTGAGGTGGTCGAAAAAAGTATTCGCCCACTCGAATACGGCGAGGCGTTGTTGAAAATGCAGTGTTGCGGCGTTTGCCACACTGACTTGCACGTCAAGAACGGCGACTTCGGCGACAAGACGGGTGTTGTGCTGGGCCATGAAGGCATTGGCGTGGTGCAAGAAGTCGGTCCTGGCGTAAGCTCCCTCAAACGAGGCGACCGCGCCAGCGTGGCCTGGTTTTATGAGGGCTGCGGTCACTGCGAGTATTGCACCAGCGGCAATGAGACGCTGTGCCGACAGGTCAAGAACGCCGGTTACACCGTAGACGGTGGCATGGCCGAAGCCTGCATCGTCAAGGCCGACTACTCGGTAAAGGTACCGGAGGGGCTAGGGTCCGCCGCGGCCAGCAGCATTACCTGCGCAGGCGTGACGACTTACAAGGCAGTAAAGACATCCAATATCCGTCCCGGCCAATGGATCGCGATCTACGGGCTTGGCGGACTGGGCAACCTGGCACTGCAATACGCCAAGAATGTTTTCAATGCCAAGGTCATTGCGGTCGATGTCAACGAAGAACAACTGCGCTTTGCGACAGAAATGGGTGCCGATCTTGCCATAAACCCTTCCAGCCAGGATGCCGCGAAGGTCATCCAGGCACAGACCGGTGGCGCCCATGCCGCTGTGGTTACCGCCGTGGCCAAGGGCGCTTTCGATTCGGCCGTTGACGCGCTGCGTGCCGGTGGGCGACTGGTTGCCGTAGGGCTACCATCGGAAGCGATGAACCTGAACATCCCCCGCCTGGTACTCGATGGCATTGAGGTCATCGGTTCGCTGGTGGGGACGCGCCAGGACCTGCAAGAGGCCTTCCAATTTGCTGCCGAAGGCAAGGTGGTGCCAAAAGTCAGCTTGCGTCCCATCGAGGACATCAACCAGATTTTCGAAGAGATGCTCGATGGGCGCATCAAGGGCCGAATGGTGATTCAGTTCGAGGGTTGAACCAGGGGCACTTCACTCGAGCTCTGCGCAATAGGCAGCGGCCCTGCCCGTCAGGGCCGCAGGCCACTGCGGTGGCGGTTGTAGACTGATGAGCGCCGCGCTCAACGACCATGACTTCGAACCGCGTAGGCTGATGTGGGAGCTTTACGGCTGCGCCCCTCATATACCCACACTTGAGATACTGGCAGCTGTGCCATGACCTCGGCATCCTCCGCTTCGGTATGCGGCTTTTTACCTGTGTCCTTGGCCTTTACACACGCCTGCACACGCTCACGCTCGTCCGATGCCGCCTCGAGCATCTTGTTCAAAGATTCGACCATGCTGGAATAGTCCATTGCCTGACTCCTTTGCGGAAGGTGTTCACCTGATGAGCCTGATCATAGCGAGCCAACCTTTCAGAAACTGGCAACGCAAAACGCAATAAATCGTGGGTCTCCTACTTGATGACCCCTACTGCCGCGCGAGGTTCAGCCAAAGCGATCAACAGGTACCTTGAGACTAGCAGCCCTTGCTGTGTTTATCTGTCCCGACATCACATCAGCCCTGATCTACGCCGGCCTTGAACAGCTATCAGGTCTGTTACGTTCGTCGGAGAAGGTCACCAAGGGCCACATACTGCGCTCTACTTAAACAGGCATCCCCGTTTCCGGTCCAGAATCCACGGAACGTGGACGTCTCTGATTCAACAGGAGCCATTGTCATGACAGAAGAAGAAGCGCGCGATGTTGTAGAACGAATCCAACATGAACTCAGCCACCAGGCGCGGGTTGCCACGCGCATTGAAATACATGATTTGGGCCTGTGGGCGCGTCTGGAGAAGGCGCACTTCACAACAAGCACTCACGGCAACCTGTTGTTCGAAAAACCGGTCGTAATCGTACCCAAGTGTGATGCGTCCTACACCATCCTCTACACCTGTTGAGCCCACTCATTCAACCGTTCAATACAGGAGTCTCGGATGAGTATCCGTAGCCTTACGAGGAACCTGCCTGCCGATCCTTACAATCCAGGGTGGGTACTGGGGTGGGGCGTATTGAGAGACCGTCATCCGTGGCACTTTGTCGACGTTTACGCTGATCAGCTTACGGCCTATATCGAAGCCCAGCGCCGAGGGACGGGGTATGTGGTGGAATATGGCGCTCATCGCCTGGGCTCGAACGAATTTGTCTGTGGTGTCAGCCTTCCTGAAGGCTGACACGTGCGCCTGGCTTCATGAGCAGTCTTGATCCTGTGCTGAAATCAATTCAGTAGGGACACGGGTGCGCTCACTCTAAGATGGTCCCAACTTTACAGGGACAGACTCGACGAGTGGACCTCAATACTCATGACGCCTCAGAACATTACCTACTCGCTCAAACGCACGCGCTTTGACGAACATTATTGCCCGTGCCAAAACACGCGGCTGACCACAAACTTTGCCAACCTGGCCAGGGGTTCTCGCCGCGAACAGAACCTTCGCCAAACACTGGACATGATCAATAATCGCTTCAACGCGCTGGCGCACTGGGATAACCCTGCCGGTGACCGCTACACCGTGGAACTGGATATCGTATCGGTGCACATGCATTTCACAGCCGGGGTCACGAATACGCTGCTGCCCTTGATCGAAATACTGTCCACTACGGTGATCGATCATCATGCAGGCAAGCGTTTACCGGGTGTAGTCGGCAACAACTTTTCGTCCTACGTGCGCGATTATGATTTCAGTATTGTGCTGCCCGCCTATAACGCTCATCGCCCAAACTTCAGTGCCCCTGCCGATTTTGGAGCGCTCCACGGCAAACTTTTCAAAGGGTTTGTGGGCTCAACCGTTTACCAACAAACCTTCATCAAGCCGCCGGTCATTTGCCTGAGCGTGTCAAGTAGCAGAACCTATGAGCGCACGGGGCATTACCACCCCGTATTAGGGTACGAATACCGGCAAGACGAATATTCTTTGACCGATGCGTATTTCCAGAAAATGGGCTTGCGTGTTCGTTATTTCATGCCTGCCGGCAACAGGGCGCCGCTGGCCTTGTACTTTTCCGGCGACTTGCTCAATGACTACACCCCCTTGGAGCTGATCAGCAGCCTGAGCACGATGGAGACTTTTCAGAAAATCTATCGCCCCGAGATTTATAACGCCAATGCAACGGCTGGCGCCACCTATCAGCCCAGCTTGCAACACGAAGACTACTCCTTGACGCGCATTGTTTACGACCGTGAAGAGCGCAGCCGTTTGGCCATTGAACAAGGAACGTTTGCTGAAGCCCACTTCATCAAGCCTTATCACATGCTGCTCGAACAATGGTCTGCACACTTCGCAGACTGATCGCCTCTTCGCACAAGGTCGAATTTCATGAACAAATTGCTTCCCACCTCTACCGCTGGCAGCCTGCCCAAGCCGACCTGGCTCGCTCAGCCCGAAACCCTCTGGTCGCCTTGGAAACTGCACGGCGATGCCCTGCTAGAAGGCAAGCAGGACGCACTGTGCCTGGCGCTGCAGGAGCAGTCGAGCGCTGGGATAGACATCGTCAGTGACGGCGAACAGACGCGCCAACATTTCGTGACCACCTTCATCGAACACTTGAGCGGCGTGGACTTCGAGAATCGGCAGACTGTACGCATTCGTGATCGCTACGACGCCAGCGTCCCGACAGTGGTGGGTACGGTCGCCAGGCGCAAGTCAGTATTCGTCGACGATGCCAGGTTCCTGCGTAAGCAGACTCGACAGCCCATCAAGTGGGCGCTCCCAGGGCCCATGACCATGATCGACACGCTGTACGACAGCCACTACAAGAGTCGCGAGAAGCTCGCGTGGGAGTTTGCCGTACTGCTCAACCAGGAAGCCAGAGAGTTGGAAGCTGCGGGTGTCGACATCATTCAGTTCGACGAGCCCGCCTTCAACGTGTTCTTCGATGAAGTGAACGACTGGGGCATTGCCACGCTCGAGCGGGCATTGGAAGGCCTGAAGTGCGAGACAGCCGTGCATATCTGCTACGGGTACGGGATCAAGGCCAACACTGACTGGAAGAAAACGTTGGGTACCGAGTGGCGCCAGTATGAAAAGGCATTTCCCAAACTCCAGAAATCCAGCATCGACATCGTGTCGTTGGAATGCCAGAACTCGCGCGTGCCCATGGACCTTATCGAGTTGATCCGTGGCAAGAAAGTCATGGTCGGCGCAATCGATGTGGCCACGCACATTGTCGAAACACCCGAGGCCGTTGCCGATACATTGCGCAAGGCGCTGGCATTCGTTGACGCCGACAAGCTCTACCCCTGCACCAATTGCGGCATGGCGCCCCTGCCCCGCTCGGTTGCCCAAGGCAAGTTGCGGGCCCTAAGTGCGGGTGCTGCAATCGTGCGGCAGGAATTGTCAGGTGCAGATCAGTAATAGGCGCACGTCAACTTGCGTTTGACGTTAGGGTCGCTTAGGGTCCTGCGGCGTCAAACAGGAGGTCATGACATGCTACGCCCCTATGTACTGCCGGATACCGATGCGGTACTGCAGATCTGGCTCGATGCATCGGTCCAAGCTCACCACTTCGTGCCTCGCGCCTTCTGGGAGGGCCAGCTCGAAGCGATGCGGACCGTTTACCTGCCCGCTTCGGAGACGTTCGTCTTCGAGCAGCACGCAACCGTCGAGGGCTTCATTTCTCTACTCGGGGAAACGGTAGCTGCGCTGTTCGTCGCGCCTGCGTCACAAGGCATGGGCATCGGTAGCCGCCTGCTCGACTACGCCAAGCAGCGCTCGGCACGCCTGGAATTGAAGGTGTACAGCGCTAATGAAAGCGCGGTCGCGTTCTACCAACGTTCTGGCTTTTCAATCGTGGCCCATGGTGAAGATGAACACACCGGTGCCACTGAGCTGACCCTTCAGTGGCTGGCGGCGACCTCTTGAATCCATAGCTTGCGCTTCACTGCCTGCCGCACCCTTTGCCATGGGTCAACCGAGTAGCCACATTTTAATGCATTGCCTGACGCACAGCCTGGCGAGCCGCTTTCACACGACCCGCCAGCCCCTCTCATGCCGGCATTGCCGCCTTGCTGAACCGCTCCGCCAGAAACGGGGTGATGTCCAATGGCAACGCCTCCTCGTGGATCACCTTGTCCAGCATTACCCCCGTGATCGCCGAGGTCAGCACCCCGGTGCGGAAATGCCCGCAGGCGTTGAAGTAACCCTGCATGTCATCCACGGGCCCGAGGATGGGTAGCTCATCGGGCGAGCCTGGCCGCAGGCCGGCCCAGGTACGCTTGAGGTTGACCTGTTCGAGTGCCGGCATGCAGCGTATGGCGCCCTGGACCAAGCTGCTTATCTCCGGGAAGGTCGTGGTGACATCGAAGCCTTTCTCCTCGGTGGTGCTCCCGATGAGAATCTCCCCATTGTCCTTCTGCGCCATGTAGCAGTCACTGGTGGTGATGCAGCCATCAAGCAGCTTGGGTAGGCGCTCGGTCAATACGATCTGCCCCTTGACGGGTTTGACGGGGATGGACGTGCCCGTGGCCCACTCACTCAATTCGGCGGCCCAGGCGCCAGCCGCATTGATCAGTGTGTCGCAGCGGAAGTCACCGGCCTGTTCGGTACGAACTCCTTTGATACGTCCGCCTGGGTGCAACACGTCGGTGACACGTGTGTTGAGATACAGATCGACGCCATTTTGCCGCGCGCCTTCCATGTACGCGTCGCCCAGGCGAAACGGGCTGAGCTGGTGGTCGCAGAGAAACTCCAGCGCACCGTGCGCGCTTTCGGTGATCGATGGCTCCGCCTTGCGCAGTGCCTGGCGGTCAAGCCAACGGATCTGCGACTGCAGGTGGGGGATGTGCTTGACGATGTGCTCGGCGTAAAGCTGATCTTCATCGTCCTGGATCACGTACTTGAGCCCAGTGCGCTCGAACTTGAAGTCCATCCCGTGGCGCTCGATCAACTCCTGGTGCAGTTGCGGGTAAAGCGCGTTGGACTCAAGCGCCAGATCGAAGAAGCATTGCGGCAGGATATGCGGTGTGCTCGAGTCCACGGCCACCGCCGCGCCATGGGCCTGGCGCTTGGCCTGGGAAGACAGCATGCGAAAGAAAATCACCCCACAGCCCAGGCCCACCGATTCGCCAATGGCCCATAGCCCACCTGCCGAGGCACGCGTGGCATTGCCGGGGCGCTTGTCGTCGATCAGGGCGATGCGCAGGTTGCCGCGCTTGGACAGCTGGTACGCGCAGGACGCGCCAATTACACCGGCACCGGCAATCACGATGTCATAGGTCTTGTTCATGTCAGGCCTCCGTGCCCACGTGCTTGAATGCCGAAAACGGTACCGGGTCTACTGGGAATCGAGGACGCAACCAACCTACGTCAGCGCGGCCAGTGGCGGCGCGCAGTCGATCGCTGCAATAGCCCACGCACATGCGCCCCTGGCAATCCCCCATGCTCACCCGCGTGCGCATCTTCAGCCCGGCCATGTCTTGAACCCCTTGCTCCAATGCTAGATCAATGGCGTCGCGCGTCACCTGCTCACAGCGGCAAATCACTGTGTCAGCCTGTGGCAACTCGACCTGCGCTGGCCCCCGCGCGGTATAGCGCTCGACGCCGGAGCGGAAACGCTTGATGCCTGCCAACTGGCCCAGGTAACGCTCGCGCCGTTCAATGGCCTGCGCGGCGTTCAGCACGCCACGCTGCTGCAGAATTGACACAGCCGCGATGCGCCCGGTCAGCATGGCCGCCTCCCCGCCGCGGATGCCGGCCATGTCGCCTGCCAGGTGAATATGTTCCAGGCTGCTTTGCTGCCATACGTTGCACTCGGCGCGCAGATAGCCATCGGTGCTGTAGCCATGGGCAAGGCCCAATTGCTGGCTGAGCTGCGTACGCGGAATGAAGCCGTAGCCTACCGCCAGCGTCTGCACCGACTCGCGGCGCACCTGGGTCATGTCCGCCCTCCAGGCATCGTCGTACGGCGCCACGCTGACTTCGGCCAACTCACCTTCGCCGCGCGCCTGGACCACGCCCCAGCCGTAGTGCATGGGAATGCCGTGCAACTTCAGGTAGGCCAGCATGCTCAGGCCGTCGAGGAACAGCTGGGGCTTGTTCATCAGCGCCAGGCTCTGGCGCGCGATACGGTTGAACGCACAGGCCTCGTACACACCCGCCACCTTGGCACCGGCGGCGTGCAACTGACAGGCAACCAACGGCAGTAAAGGGCCTGTGCCAGCGATCAGGGTCGCGCCCAGTGGCTTGACCACGTTACTTTTGATCTGCAGTTGCAACCCGCCGAGCAGAATGACGCCCGGCAGGGTCCAGCCTGGAAACGGCACATTGCGCTCATGGCAACCGGCTGCCAGGATCAGCTGCTCGAAGGCCAGCGGCTGCAACTGCTCCTGCTCGTCGAGCACTACCAGGCTACGGTCATCACCGCCCACGACGCGGCTATTGAGCCGCAGGTCGATAGACTGCGCACGGGCGGCGAAGTCGGTGTGCAGTTTACCCAGGGCCTTGCTGTAACGAGCGCCCAGGTAGCCCAGGTCGACACCTGCGCGCAGCGGGCCACGATAGACCACCCCGCCGGGGCGCGATGCCTCGTCGATCAGCGTGCAGCGCACGCCCGCGTCCGCCAGCTCGATGGCGGCAGCCATCCCCGCCGAGCCCCCTCCGACAATGACTGGATGCCCACTCATACCCGCGCCTCCCCGACAACCGCATTGACCTGGGTTTCGATGCGCATGCCAGCCCGCACCAGCGTCTGACAAGCGCGCCGCTTGGGGCGTCCGTCGATAGCGACCAGACAGCAATGGCACACCCCCATGCCGCAGAAGGCGCCACTGACTTGGCCATGGTCGTTGAGGGCGAGCTGACGCACGCCCACGGCATTGAGCACACTCAGAACTGTTTCGCCAGGGGCGGCAGTCACGGCCTTGCCGTTGATGGAGAGGGGGATTTGTTCAGCCGGGAGTGGCTGTATATCGAGGGTTCGTTCCATGGAATGTCGTCTGCCTTCCGTGATTGAAAGACAGACAGACTACGGGAGACGTCAGGCCGAAAAATTGACCTGGGACGGGGTTTTTACAACGCAATCTTGCCACTTGGTGAGAAACGTCTGTAAGCGAAGTCGCCTTCTACCAGTGGAATCAGCGCTTCAAAACCCCTGACACTTCTAACATGGCGTCAGAGAAATCGCTCCACATCCATGCCGAACACTTGCCGATACCCCCTGCAAAATGCCTCCCATTCGGTCGGTGCCCAGTCAGACCTGCGCTTGACCTGTCGTAAGTCGTGACGGCTAGCTTTCATCGCGGTCAGCCGCTGCCTGGCCTTTTCGAAATCCAGCAGCGCGATCTTGATGCCAGACTCGTCGAAGGCGACGAACACATGCTTCAAATACAGGCAACCATGCTGCCAACGCCCGAGATTCAGCGTGGCCAGCGCACGCCCATACGCTTCGAGAATATCGTGGTGCAGCTTGGGCTCGATGGTCTTGTCCAGGCCTTGGAGGTAGAAGTCTTCAAGCGATACATACCCGTCCAGCCCTGCCGTGACCATCACCGCACGCCACTCACCGTCCTGCTTGTGGACGTCACTGTGCAGCAGTAGCGGCGTAGCGACGCCCAGCGCGGCAGCGGCACGCAGCGCCTTGGCCTCACGGGCCACCGTAGGATAGCCGAATGGGTGGACCAGGCTGCGGTAGATATGGCCGACCTGCTGCTTCTTGTAGAACGTGAAGCCGTCGAGCTCGACCTTCAATACACCGCTCTCGCCGCCCCTGCGGATATTTGGCGGCTCTACCCACATCCCAGGAGCACTCAGAATGGCTTGTACCGGCGGATGAGAGGCCTCAAGGCCAGACGCGCTAACGTGTTTCATTAAAACCTGCTGAATATTGAGCCACACTGCGGCAAGGGGCGAAATATATCAGTCAAATCTGAAAGAAAGCGATTACTGCGACACGGCGTTGATCGTTTTTTTCAGGCATGAACGGACAAAACTGCGGGCGCAATCGCCATTGTCAGACAATCCGGCAGCCGTAAGCTTAAGTTTGCGCCAGTTCGCCGAAGTCGAGCCACCTCCCGCTCACCCCCTGACAGTCCATAGCTGATCGATTCGGGTGGTGTAGGACTGGCTCATCATCTCCCGTTTCATGCCCCAGCCCGGTGCGGCTGGCACGCTGGCCGCACGGACCGTTCCCCTGCCCCAACGCTCATTGATACTGTCCATTACTTCCATGAGCCGATCGCGCGCCACCGATTGCCTGGGGGCGAACAAGTCACCCGAAAAATCACCTGGTTGACGTAGGTCCATCAGCAACACCTCCGCCTTGCTGTAACGAAGCCCCGGCCGGAAGATCCGCTCCACGGCATCGGTAGCCAATCGGGTCAGCAGCAGCGTGTCACAGGTCGGATAGGGAAGCTCCACCCAGGCGCCTTGGGCATGGTGCACTTCGTTCGGGTTGAACATGCCCGTGCGGATGCTCACCCGCATGCGCTTGCACACCGACCCCTGGGCCCTGAGCTTTTCGGCAGCACGGCCGACATAGGTGGCCACCGCCTGCTTGATCGGCGCCAGCTCGCTCAGGCGCATGCCGAACATTCGGCTGCTGCAGATTTCCTGCTTGGGCGGTTCGACATCGTCCAGTTCCAGGCAAGGAGTGCCCGCCAGTTCCCTGGCCGTTTTTTCCACCACCACGTTGAAGCGTTGTCGCAACGTCCAGGCATCGGCGCGGGCCAAATCCATTGCCGTACGAATGCCCATGGCCTCCAGGTGCGCGGTCATCTTGCGCCCGATGCCCCACACCTCCTTGACCGCGGTATTGCGCAGCACCCAGTCCCGTTTGACCGGGTCGGTGATGTCCACCACGCCGCCAGTGTGGCTCTGCAGCCGCTTGGCAGTGTGGTTGGCCAGCTTGGCCAGGGTCTTGGTGCGTGCGATACCCACACCGACAGGAATGCCGGTGCACTGGGCGATGCGCAAGCGCAGCCGGTGCCCGAACAGCGTCAGGTCCTGGGCCATGCCAGTGAGCTCAGCAAAACATTCGTCGATGCTGTAGACCTCGGTAGCAGGCACCATCGATTCGATCAGCGTCATCACCCGCTCGCTCATGTCGCCATACAACGCGTAATTGCTACTGAATGCCACGACACCGTGCCGGCGGAGTTTTTCCCGCGCCTGAAAATAAGGCTCGCCCATTTTCACGAATGGCTTGGCGTCATAGGACCGGGCAATGACGCAGCCATCGTTGTTGCTCAGCACCACGATCGGCGTCTTCGCCAGATCGGGCCGAAATACGCGCTCACAGCTGGCGTAGAACGCGTTGCAGTCGATCAGCGCGAATATCGGCTCACTGCGCATGATCGCGGACGCTATAGCGCACCACGCCCCAAATGAGCAGATCATCACCCTCCATGACATAGCGCGGCGGGTAGGCTCGGTTCTCAGACTTCAAGATCACCACACCGTCACGTCGGTGCAGGCGTTTGCACACCGGCTCACAGTTGATGGCCGCAATCACGATATCCCCGTGCTCGGCCTCGCGCCCCCGGTCCACCACCACGATATCGCCCGAATAGATGCCAGCGCCTTGCATGCTGTCACCCTCCACTTTCACCAGATACACATGCGGTGCGCGGATGTCGAATAGCTCATCAAGGGATATGTGGCCTTCAAGATGATCCGCGGCAGGCGATGGAAAACCGGCCGGAACGTAGTACGAATAAATCGGGAGTGGTTCAGAGCTGCCACATGGCGCGCCCAGGAAGGTGATGGTCATGAGAGAAAGTCCAATGCAAACTGTATGCATATACAGTTAAACTGGCTTCGGCGAATGGGTCAATCCTGAACGTGTGAATTTCTGACGGACGAGAGGTGGATACATGTGCGGACGCTACTCGATCTACGAGTCGATGGATCACTACTTGCGACAACTGGCGCTGGATCTGGTCGTGATCAACGGCTATGACCATGAACCGATTGATCGCTATAACGTGGCGCCTTCTACCCGTGTCGAAGTTATACGCCAGGCTGAGGATGGCCTGCATGTAGACAAAGTGAAGTGGGGATGGTCGCCTCACTGGGCCAAAGGCAAGCGACTCGACCCCATCAATGCCCGGGCCGAAACCGTAACCACGGGCAAGTTCTTCAAGGGTCTGTGGCCACATGCAAGAGCGCTCGCCCCCGCCAATGGCTGGTTTGAATGGCTGCCAGATGCGCAAAACCCCAAGCGCAAGCAACCCTACTACATCACCAGTGCCGACGGTGCACCGCTCTACTTTGCCGCGCTTGCCGAAGTTCACCAGACCCTTGAACCGGACGAGCGCGATGGTTTCGTGATCATCACGGCAGCCGCTGACCAAGGCTTGATCGATATTCATGACCGAAAGCCCCTGGTTTTGGCACCGCACCTTGCAAGGGAGTGGTTAGACCCTGCCACTTCAGCGCAGCGCGCCGAGGCGATCGTGACGGCAGGCTGCCGTCCGGCCACTGACTTTCGCTGGCATCCGGTCGACAAGGCCGTTGGCAATGTTCGTAACCAGGGTGCGCAACTGATAAGGCCGATTGCCAAAGAGAGCAGGCAGGGTGATCTCGAGTTCCGAATAGAACGTTAGGCGGGGGTGTGCTAGCCAAATAACACAGCTGGCCTGATAGGCTGCGCACCCGCAGGCTGGGTAACAAACAGCTTGCACGCACTTTGAAAGAGACCGACGAAGGATTACGTCATGGACCGCAAACGCTCCCACCTCCTCCCGCTTGTTGGGTTGATTACCCTGCTGGCAGGCTGCACGGAAGAAAAAGTGCCTGAGCCAACGGCAGACAACTGTGGCCCGCAGCTGTACGAAAAAAACCTTGCCAGTTTGTCAAAGGAAGCCAACCGCAAGGAATTCATTGCCAACTGCGAGAGTTTCCTGGCAGCGAAAAAAATGACGGAATGGAAGTTCGAGAAAAGTCCCAAGGGCAAGTATTGATCAGCTGGCCCAGGTGATTGCAAATCCGGTGATCTAACCAGCAGAAACGCCGCCTTTACAGGCGGCGTTTCTGGCGAACTCCGGCCCTCAGGCCTTTGCGCACGAGTACGCCGTTAGCAGAAGCGGTGACTGCGCATGGTCATTGCTTCGAAAGTGAGTCAAGGTTTGAAGCCTTTGTCCTGGCTTTCGTCAGGTGGTGTGATATTCCAGAAATTGTCACTGGCCTCTTGCTGTTCCTTGGCCTTCTGATCAGCCTCGGAGTCGAAACAGCCCCCAAGCAAGAGCGCTGTTACAGCAATACAAGCGATTCCGGTAGTCGTGCGTGTCATGGTCCCCTCCTGTAAATTTTATGCTTCCTACCCAATCTGAAATTGGGTGCATCATGGATGCTCAAGATCAGCCATTGTTCCGTTTGTAGTGGTCAACTCATTCCGGACACGGTTTTGAGTTTTTCTTCAGCTTTTGCCGGAGCCAGCCCATTGTTGAATTGATGCGGCCGGATCCAGTTGTAGTGCCTCATCAGGTATTGGCTGATGTCTCGTTGAGCTTGCTGCCCAGTCAGGTATCCAGTGGTCGGTATCCACTCCGATTTCAAGCTACGAAATACTCGCTCCATCGGCGCATTATCCCAGCAGTTACCTCGGCGGCTCATACTCTGGCGCATGCGGTAGCGCCACAGTCTCTGGCGGAACTGACGGCTGCCATATTGCGACCCCTGGTCTGAGTGGAACAGTAGCCCTTGAGGTTTGCCACGTTGTTCGTAAGCCACGTCCAGCGCCTTGACCACGAGGTCTGCGTCCGGCTTCTCTGATAGGGCCCAGCCCACCACTCTGCGTGCATAAAGATCCAAGACAACTGCCAAGTAGTGCCATTTGCCCTGCGCCCAAATGTAAGTGATGTCGCCACACCAGACCTGATTTGGCGCTTCGACATCAAACGCCCGGTTCAAAATATTCGGAATATCTGGCCGCTCCACTGTGGCCTTTTTGTACGCATAGGCCCCTGGCTGCTTGCTGACTAACGCTAGCTCACGCATCAGGCTGCGCACCTTGAACCGCCCGATTTGCTCACCTTCCTCTTGCATCATCGCCTTGACGCTACGGCTGCCGGGCGCACTTCGCCCTCGCGCGAATAACTCATTCACTCGACTGCGCAATCGCAGTCGTTCGACGTCCGGAGTTCGTCTTCTATGACGATGGGCGTAGTAACTTGAGCGAGTGACTTCGAACACCTCGCACAACCAATCAACGGCTCATGGGCGCTGAGCTGATGGATCAGCGAATACGCTCGAGATCTTCCGACATCAAGAGCGCGGTAGCCTTTTTTAGTATTGATTTCTCGCGTTCAAGGCGCGTTATCCGAGCTTCAAGCTCTTGGATCTTTTGCTGCTCTGGCGTCAACGCTTTGCTGACCGGCGTGATGCCGCCACGCTCCTGCTGAAGCTGATTAACCCAGCGGCGCAGGGCCGACTCGACCAAGCCGAGCGAGCGGGCTGCTTCGGCATGACTGTAGCCTTGGTCGAGCACCAGACAGGCTGCTTCGCGCTTGAACTCAGGGGTAAAGGTACGGCGTTGCTTGGTCATCAGACACCTCTTTGGGGCGAGCATTCTCGCCTAAATGAGTGTCCGGTTTCATTAGACCACTACACTAAGGTCAAGGCCGAGGTAGAGAATAAGCTGGAGTTGGCCAACCGAATCGCCCAGTTCCAGTTCCGCGACATCCGACCGAAAGCGGCGTCGGAGATCAACGACCTGAGCGAAGCCAGCTTGCTGCTGGGTCACTCGAAAGAGGGAATCACCGAACGTGTTTATCGCCGCGTCGGAGCCATCGCCAAGCCCTCGAAAGAATGACTGCGGGCTCCAGCAAAGCACCGCAGTTTTTTGTGAGCGACGCGTCGGACTGTCATAGCTAACTACCCAGACGTCTAAATTTCACTGACGGTCCGGGACCCTAGTTAACTAACCCTCTGCTAGTAAGCAATCTGCAATCGCCGTACTGATAGCGTCCAGCTTAAGTCGAGCGCTGTCCACATACTGAGCCGCCTCGCTACTACCTGGTAACGGCGCCTCATTGGCACTCCAAGTCCCACGGATTTTGAGGTTCCTGTAGTCGAACAGATTTTTTTGCTGTGAACTACTGACAGTGAGCGAAAACATGAGCTCATAGTTCAGCGGTGTCCCCATTGTCATGGGTACAACGAACGTCACCTGATCCTTGCCTTGTGCGGTTATGCGGGTCTTCGACGAATTGAAGAGGGCCGCCCCGGTCAGGCCAGGCACATTTTGGCCGAAGCAGAATTGCAATGCATCAGGATTGCCGGACCCGCCTGGCTTCAATATTTGAACTCGATCAACGCTATACCCACCGTACTGATTCTGGACAATCGACACTCCCTCAGGAGCCGGCGAGTACGGTTTGATCTGCATCGCCGTACACCCAGTCAGAAAGGCTACGCCAAGAAACGTGCCAAACCTCACCGCTGCCCTCATAGAATTCCCTTAAAGATGGCTAGAAGCGGGCAAGAATATCAAAACGCCACATGTTCGAGCTAGTTCAACTCTTTTCTAGCCGAAGGCTTTTGCGGGGGATCTGCACCTCTTGGCTAGGGTGCACGCTATGGTCAAACGACTCCAGTTGGTCGCTGATGCAGTACAGCGCTAGGGCCTCTAAGGGTCGAAGTTTCGGAACTCCACACCTCTTATTTCGGAACTCTTGGCTTTTCTAACGCGCAAATAAAAACCCCGCAGACGTCGATCTGCGGGGCTTTCGAATGGTGGAGGCCGAGGTCGGAATCGAACCGGCGTAGACGGATTTGCAATCCGGAGCATAACCACTTTGCTACTCGGCCTCAAAGTCAGGATCTAGCAGCTTACGCTTCGCTATCTCCCCGAAACACCGCACCTTTAAAGCTTGCTGCGTTTCGATGGGCGCCATTATGTCTACATTCACTTAACCGTGCAACCCCCTGAACGAAAAAAAATTTCAGCAGGTTCAAGGTGTTAGCGCAGGCGGCCAAGTTTGCTCCATAACCCCACCAGCGTATTCTCCACGGTGCCGCTGGCCGCCATGCCAATACGCTCCTGCAGGCTCTTGCGCTCTGCGAAGTGCAGGTGGAACAGGTTGGCACTGCGCGCACGCTCGCTGAGGTATTCATCGCTGGTCTGCAACGTATCCACCAGCTTGCGGTTCAGGGCTGCAATGCCCAGCCACACTTCACCGGTGGCTACTTCATCAATAGGCAGCTGGGGACGGTAGCGGGCGACGAAGTCCTTGAACAGTTGATGGGTCACATCCAGGTCTTCCTGAAACTTCTCCCTGCCCTTTTCGGTGTTTTCACCCAGCACGGTGAGGGTGCGCTTGTATTCACCGGCAGTCAGCATCTCGACATCGATGTCGTGCTTCTTCAACAGGCGATTGATGTTGGGCAACTGTGCCACTACCCCGATGGAGCCGAGCACCGCAAAAGGTGCGCTGATGATCTTCTCGCCAATGCAGGCCATCATGTACCCGCCGCTTGCAGCCACCTTGTCGATGCACACCGTCAAGGGGATGCCGGCCTGGCGAATGCGGACCAGCTGGGAGGCAGCCAGGCCATAGCTATGTACCAGCCCGCCCCCGCTTTCCAGGCGTAGTACCACCTCGTCTTGAGGGGTGGCGAGGGTGAGCAGTGCGGTGATTTCGTTGCGCAGGCTTTCAGTTGCAGATGCTTTGATGTCGCCGTCGAAATCGAGCACGAAGACCCTGGCTTTTTCTTCTGCCTTGTCCTTGCGGGTTTTCTTTTCGGTCTTGGCCTGCTGCTTGCGTAACGCCTTGAGCTGAGCCTTGTCGAGCAGGCCTGATTCCAACCGCTCGCGCAGGTCCTTGTAGAACGCGTTCAGGCGGGTAACCTGCAATTGCCCACCCGGTTTGCGCCGCCCTTTACCGCGCAAGCCGGCAATGGCCGACAGCACGATGAGAACAGCGATGACCAGGGTGGCGGTTTTGGCGAGAAAGCTTGCGTATTCGGCAAGAAACTCCACGGTGACTCCTTCGATAGCTGCGCCAGAGGGCGCGTGAATGGTACAAGCATACCGGTGCACCTAAAGCGCTGCCAGGGGATGTAAACGCTGGCAATACCTTTCAAACGACCTTTTCAAACGCTTGTATGTTTTTCGTTGACAGCGCCGTGCACCGCACCCTAACCTCAGCAGCAACCTTCAATGGCGGAAGCGTTCGTTCGTGGGCAACCTCTACCTGATTCGACACGGCCAGGCCTCCTTCGGCGCACAGGACTACGATGTGCTGTCGCCCGTTGGCGTGCGCCAGAGTCAGGCGCTGGGTGAGCACCTTGCTCAGCTAGGGGTACGGCTGGAGCGGTGTGTGGCAGGTGATCTGCGTCGCCAGCAGGACACTGCCCGCCTCGCCCTTCAAGCAATGCAGGCCGGTGGCAACGCCGTGCCGGCTGTTGAGACCGACGCGGCTTTCAACGAATTCGACGCCGATGGGGTGATCCGTGCGCTGTTGCCTGGTTTGTCGATAGACGAACCCAACGCGCCAGCCATCCTGAGCAACGTCGCGCGGCACCGCAGCGAGTTTCAGCGCCTGTTCGCGCTGATGGTGCAACGCTGGCACTCAGGAACCCATGGCAGCGACGAGTTGGAAACCTGGGAAGCGTTCACTGCCCGCGTGCGCGAGGGGCTGAACCGCGTGCTGGACAGCGCAGGCAGTGGCGACAACATTGCCATTTTCACCTCCGGTGGCACCATTGCCGCCTTGCTGCACTTGGTTTCAGGCATTACCCCGGATCAGGCATTTGCCTTGAACTGGCAGATAATCAACACGTCGCTGAACCAATTGAAGTTCAGAGGCCGCGACGTGGCATTGGCTTCTTTCAACAGTCAAGCCCATGTGCAACTGTTGAGGACGCCGGAGCTCATCACCTACCGGTGAGCCCGGCCTGTTGTGTCCCTGCGGGGACGTGAAAATCACTCTATAAGGAATGCGCCATGACCTCCGTAGCTGATGCCGTCAAAAAGATGCAAGAAAAATTCAACCCATCCGCTGCCCAAGGCCTGGACCTGGTATTCGGCTTCAACATCACCGATGAAGACAAGCACTACGCCCTGATCGTCAAGGACGGCACCTGCGAACTGCAGGAAGGCGAGAATCCAGACGCCAACTGCACGTTGGTAATGGACAGCGAAACACTCAAGGGCATCGTCAGCGGCGAAACCGACGGTATGCAGGCTTTTATGGGCGGCAAGCTGCGCGTGGAAGGCGACATGATGCTGTCGATGAAGCTCAGCGAACTGTTCCCATCCTGAGCAGCATCCTTGGATGACCCTGAACCGAAGCCCATAAGGCTTCGGTTTTTTTTGGTCTGGCGCTTACCGGCACGGCAAGCATCAAAGGTGTTGATCGACCGGCAACACCCTGGCCAATAGCGACCTGGGACGCTTGTCCCAACCGAGCGCAAGCATTAGATTGCAAAATAGTCCGAGTGATCGAGAATAAGGAAAACCCATGACGCTCACCGACCAGTCCACGCAAGTACGTTCCGGCGAGGAGCTTGACCTGGCAGCCATCGACCGCTACCTCAAGGCGCACATTGACGGCTTGACCGGTGCGCCCGCCGTCAGCCAGTTCCCGGGTGGTGCGTCCAACCTCACCTACCTGGTCAAATACGCTGACCGAGAACTGGTCTTGCGCCGTCCGCCGTTCGGGCAAAAAGCCAAGTCGGCGCACGACATGGGGCGTGAGTTTCGTATTCTCAACCAGCTCAACAATGGGTTTCCCTACTGCCCCAAGGCCTATGCGCACTGCACCGATACCCACCTGATCGGCAGTGAGTTCTACGTCATGGAGCGCGTCAAAGGGGTCATTCTGCGCTCGGACATCCCCACTGCACTTAACCTCGATGCTGCACGCACCACGGCGTTGTGCAAAAGCTTCATTGACCGCTTGGTGGACTTGCATCGCGTGGACTACAGCGCCTGCGGCTTGAGCGACCTGGGCAAGCCGGACGGTTACGTGCAACGCCAGATAGAAGGGTGGGCCAGCCGCTACGACAAGGCCATGACCCCCGACGCACCGCGCTGGGAGCAGGTCAAAACTTGGTTGCGCGAGAAAATGCCTGCCGACCACGTCACACCTGCAATCGTGCATAACGACTACCGGTTCGACAATGTCATCCTGGATGCCGACAACCCGATGCGCATCATTGGCGTGCTGGACTGGGAAATGGCCACCTTGGGCGACCCCTTGATGGACCTAGGCAACAGCCTGGCGTACTGGATCCAGGCAGACGACCCGGCGCCGGTACAACTGATGCGTCGTCAGCCGAGCAACGCGCCGGGCATGCTTACCCGGCGTCAGTTCGTGGACCATTACGCCGAGCGTGCAGGCATCGACCTGGACAACTTCGATTTCTACTACTGTTACGGTCTGTTCCGTCTGGCCGGCATCGTCCAGCAGATCTACTTCCGTTATTTCCATGGCCAGACCCAGGACAAGCGTTTCGCCCAATTCATTCACATGAACCGGCTGCTGGAGCAGATGACCTTGCAGGTCATTGCCAAGTCCAGCCTTTGATCACCAACGCACCTTACGACAACAAGGGACCAGCAGCATGCCGCAGACCCACCTGTTCGACCTTCAGGGCAAGATCGCTTTTGTTTCCGGGGCCAGCCGAGGCATTGGCGAAGCGATTGCACACTTGCTGGCGCAGCAAGGTGCACATGTGATCGTCTCCAGCCGCAAGCTCGAGGGCTGCCAACACGTTGCCGATGCCATCATCGCTGGCGGCGGCAAGGCCACAGCAGTGGCGTGCCACATCGGCGAACTGGAGCAAATCCAGCGGGTATTCGCCGGTATACGCGAGCAGTTCGGACGCCTGGACATCCTCGTGAACAATGCCGCGACCAACCCGCAGTTCTGCAATGTACTGGACACGGATCCGACTGCATTCCAGAAAACCGTGGATGTGAACATTCGCGGCTATTTCTTCATGTCGGTGGAAGCAGGCAAGCTGATGCGCGAGCACGGCGCCGGCAGCATCATCAACGTGGCCTCGATCAATGGCGTTTCACCTGGCCTGTTCCAGGGCATCTATTCGGTGACCAAGGCGGCGGTTATCAACATGACCAAGGTGTTTGCCAAGGAGTGTGCGCAGTTCGGGATTCGCTGCAATGCCTTGTTGCCGGGCCTGACTGACACCAAGTTTGCATCGGCACTGGTCAAAAACGAAGCCATCCTCAATACAGCGCTACAGCAAATCCCCCTTAAGCGCGTGGCAGACCCGAAGGAAATGGCCGGGGCTGTCCTGTACCTTGCAAGCGACGCCTCCAGCTATACGACCGGGGCGGCGCTCAACGTGGACGGTGGCTACCTGTCCTGATCAGGCTTTGACGGCTGTCAGGGTATAGCTCAGCGGCAGGCGGGCCGGTTGCTCGCGCAGCCGCCACTCCCCGTCCGGGCCCTTGGCCATTTGCCCCGGCAGCGCTTCCCATGGCACGCTTTGGTGTTCTAACAGCGCTGTGAGCTGCAACCCGTTGGCCATCAGCGCGGTGATCAACTCGCCCAGCCCGTGGTTCCACTCATGGGTTTGGGTGTTCGCCAATCGCTGCGAGGTGGCCACATAGGTCTCGTCGCTCTGCCATACAGTTGGCTGCTCGCATTCGAAATAGGGATAGTCGAGCTGCAGGCGGTCCTGATGGCTTTCATTGACCGCCCAGAGCATGGGGTGCCCCTCGCGCAAGAAAAGCCGGCCGCCGGGCTTGAGCAGGGCCGCTACGGTTTGTGCCCACGGCGCAATACGGGGCAGCCAGCACAGGGCGCCGATGCCGGTATAGACCAGATCGAACGTACCTGCTGGCAACACCTGGGCTGCGGCGTACACATCGGCCTGATGGTAGTCGATGGGCGTAGCGCACAGGGTCGCCAGCCGCTTGGCCTGCGCCAGGGAGGCCGCAGAGAAGTCCAGGCCGCACACATCGGCGCCCAGCCGGGCAAGCGAGAGCGTGTCTGTGCCGATGTGACACTGCAGGTGTACCGCTCTCAGCCCCTCGACATTGCCCAGCATCGGCAGGTCGAACTGAACTGTCTGTGACAGGTGCGCAGGGTGTTGGACGTACTGATCGAACTGGTAGTCCTGTGAGGCTGCGTGCAGCGGTGCGCGCTCGTCCCAATTGGCCTGGTTCAGCTGTAATGAAGGGTTCACGTCGACATCCTCGATGGGCGATGCCGCAGTCTAGCGGCCGATGCCACACACCTGGCAGCGTTCTGATGCAAAAAAGTGTAAAGCCCTGGCTCGCACGTTACCCGTCAGAGACAGGTTGCGGCCGCCGCCCGGCGCTGCAACGAGACGCCGTTGTCGTTCTGTGTGTAGTAATCGATACGCGTACCGCCGTCCTGCGGGTAGACATCGACGAACGTCTCGGCCTCGCGGGTATAAACCGTAAAGCCGCCTTGCTTGCGCGGCTCCAGGTAGCCGCTGGCGTCCTGGCCGAATACGCGCTCTTCCTGCCACCCGTACTGGATGCACTGGGCAACGCGTTCAGGCGCCTTGCGCGAGTTCATGTGCGTAGTGGGTTGGCCGCTGCGGGCCGCATCCATGGTCGCAGAAGCACAACCGACCAGCAGCACGGCTGCGGCCAGGGGCAAAATCACACGCATGGTCCATCCTCTAAATCATTAAGAAGGAGGCGACTCTAGCACTGGCATGGACGCGAGTGAATTGTGGTGCGACTTCCGCTGTCTTAGCACAAACACCACGCAACAAGGAAACCGCCATGAAACTGCACTACCTGCTCCTCGCTGCCCTGCCCTGCCTGCCGATGGTCGCCACTGCAGCAACGTCCACCGACGATAGCGTGCAGAATTCGGCCACCCACAACCGTGAACTGAAAGAAGGCGATAAAGCCCCGGATCAATACAAGCGCGACGAAGCGGCCATCAAGGACTGGAAAGCCAAGGGCCTGCCGGCACCGGAAAAAGAAAGCCATTGGGTACGCATGGGCGATCGCTACGTCCTCGTACAAACGACCAATGGCGTGGTTCTGGCCATCCAGCACGTCAAATGACCCATTGCTCGGCGGGTGTCAGGCACCCGCCGAGCAAGCCCCCGCATCGCCTCTCCTCGTTAAACACTGCAATACATCAACACCTCGTACACGCTCAGGTGGCACACTACCGGCTATTGTTCATGTGCCCTGTGTGAAGGAACACCTCTCCCGATGAATCTAGAGCTGACATGGGTGCTGGCCCTGCTTGCCATTGTCGTTGTGCTGTTCATCATCAACCGTCCACGCATGGATGTCGTAGCGCTGCTGGTGATCGTAGCGTTGCCACTGTCGGGCGTGCTGACGATCGACCAAGCGCTGGCAGGTTTCAGCGACCCGAACGTCGTGCTCATCGCTGCCCTGTTCGTCATCGGTGAAGGCTTGGTGCGCACCGGTATCGCTTATCGCATCGGTGAATGGATGAGCGAACGGGCAGGCAACAGCGAGGCGCGCCTACTGGTACTGCTGATGGTCGCGGTGGCCGGCCTGGGTTCGGTCATGAGCTCCACGGGGGTAGTGGCCATCTTCATACCGGTCGTGCTGAGCATTGCTGCGCGCTTGAAGCTCTCGCCCAGCCGCCTGATGATGCCGCTGAGTTTTGCCGGCCTGATCAGTGGCATGCTCAGCCTGGTGGCGACCCCGCCCAACGTGGTGGTGCACAGCGAACTGGTACGCCATGGTGAACAAGGCTTCTCGTTCTTCAGCTTCACGCCCTTCGGGTTGGTGGTCCTGGTACTGGGTGTGGGCTACATGCTTCTGACGCGACACTGGCTCAATGGCGAGGTGCGCAAGGACGGACGTGTCGAGACCCGGCGCACGCTGCTGGACCTGGTTCTGGACTACAAGCTCAATGGTCGCGAGCGTCGCTTGCGCATTCGTCCCCATTCACCGCTGATCGGCCATACCCTAAGCGAGCTGGAGCTGCGTACCCGCCACGGAGCCAACGTCATCGGTATTGAACGTCAGCACAAGTTCACCACGCGCGTTATTGCGCCAGACTCCAACACCGTGCTGCACCAGGGCGATGTGCTGCTGCTGGACCTGTTTGCCAACCGCGACGATCTGCGCAGCCTGTGCCAGACCATGCAACTGGAACCCTTGCACTTCAAGGCCGCCTACTTCATCGACCAGTCCCAGGAGGTAGGCATGGCCGAGGTATCCCTGCCGCCGGGCTCGCAACTGATCGGCAAGAGCATCCTGGAGCTTGGCTTTCGCTCGCGTTACGACCTTAACGTGGTGGGCTTGCGGCGCGACCAGGCGGCCGTGCAAGACCAGTTGGTCGAAGAAAAGCTGCGTCTGGGCGATACCCTGCTGGTGGTCGGGCCGTGGAAGGCCGTACGCCAGCTACAAGGCAAACCGCGCGATTTTCTGGTGTTGAGCTTGCCGGCCGAGGTCGATCTGGTGGCACCTGCTCGCCGGCGCGCGCCCCAGGCGCTGCTGAGCCTGGCGGTGATGGTTGGCTTGATGGTCAGTGGCGCGGTCCCTAATGTCACAGCAGCGCTCATTGGTTGCCTGTTGATGGGCGCAGGCCGCTGCATCGACATGAACAGCGCCTACCGTTCGATCCATTGGCAAAGTCTGATCCTGATCGTGGGCATGTTGCCCTTTGCCCAGGCCTTGCAGAAAACCGGTGGCATAGACCTGGCAGTCGGGGCGCTGGTGAATGTGCTGGGCGACGCCGGGCCCGGCGCCATGCTGGCCTGCCTGTTCGCGGTCACGGCTGTGATCGGGCTGTTTATCTCCAACACGGCGACCGCGGTGCTGATGGCGCCGGTTGCCATCTCGACCGCGGCGCAGCTGGGCATGTCGCCCTACCCCTTTGCGATGACGGTGGCGCTGGCAGCCTCGGCGGCCTTCATGACGCCGGTGTCTTCGCCGGTGAACACGCTGGTGCTGGGCCCAGGGCAATATCGGTTTGCGGACTTCGTGAAGATAGGGGTGCCGTTCACGCTGTTGGTGATGGGGGTCACGGTGGTCATGGTGCCGTGGTTCTTCGGGCTGTGAGGTTGGCGGCACGCGCAAAACCTTCCAGCTGGGCAGATTGACATCAACTAGCCGGAACAACACACTGATGCGCAATTGCCCCAGGTGCGTTCAGCGGTCGTCCTGGATATCGTTTCCGCTTGCCGGTCGAGCCCATGGTTTTTCCAGCCCAATCGCGCTTGTTGCCCTACGCCGCACTGTTCAGCCTGACCTTCGCGCTTACCATTGGCGGCATCCTGGCTCGCCCGATCGAATCCCTGTCCTTGTTCTGGCCAGTCAATGCCGCACTGGCAGGTGTGTTGCTGCGCTATCCCCGCCAGGCAACTGTGTCCGGGTTCGTGCTGATGTGGTTGGCCATGGTTGGCGCCGACCTGCTCTGTGCCAGTGCCTTGGCGCCGGCGCTGTGGTTCAACCTGTGCAACATGGGCGTTGTGGTCACCCTGTGGCAATTGCTTTCGCGCTTGCCGCGCCTGCATCGGCGCATGCGCACGCCCCATGGGGTGCTATGCGTATTCGGCGCCTGCGCGACTGGGGCCTCAGTGGCTGCGAGCCTGGCCTCGGTGATGGCCGCGCCCTGGTTCGAGCAGTCCCTGCGCAGCACCTGGCTGGCCTGGTTCAGCGAGCAGTTTTCCACCGCGGTGCTGGTATTGCCGGTGATGCTCACCGCACCGGCAGCGCGTACCTTGTTGCAGGGCGGGAGCCAGAAGATTCGCCTCGCCCCGCTGTTGGTCATGCTGGTGTCGCTGGCGTTCAGCATCGCGTTCGGCGGCCCGGGCGCCATCGCGTTTCCGATCGCCGCCCTTTTGTGGTGTGCCTGGACGTACTCGCCCTTTCTGGTTTCGTTGTTGACGCTGACCGCCGGTAGCACGTTGATCGTTGCAGTTGCCCAGAGCCTTATGCACTTCAGCGTGCCGCAGAGCGAGTCGGGTGTGACGGCGCTGATGTCTGCGCGCCTGGGCATCGCGATGTTGGTGTTGGGGCCGCTGGTGGTGGCCTGCGTGACCCAGGCCAATCGCAGCCTGCTTGCCCGTCTGGCACACCAGGCCACCACCGACCACCTTACGGGTACCTTGAGCCGCAGCGCCTTTACCCAGCGTGCAAACGCACTGCTGGAAAATCGTCAGCATCAGCAGTTCCTGCCACTGACGCTGATGATGCTGGATATCGATCACTTCAAGTCCATCAACGATGCCCACGGGCACGCCGTTGGCGACCAGGTGCTGCGCCAGTTCGCCGATGCGTTGCAGGAGCAGTTGCACAGCGGCGAAGTATTCGCGCGCATGGGTGGCGAGGAGTTCGTGATCATCGTGCCAGGGCTTGCACCGGACAGGGCGCAATTTACGGCCGAGCGCCTGCGCCGTGCCGTTCAGGACCTTCAGGTGGAGCAAGCCGGGCAGCGTTTGCAGATCACGGTCAGTATCGGTCTGGCAGGCTGCGACGAAGGCATGCCGACTCCTGATCTGACCGCATTGCTGGCCAGTGCCGACAAGGCGCTGTACCTGGCCAAAGCGAAGGGACGCAATCGCGTGGAGCAAGCTGAGCCGCAGCGTCGGGCCATTTAAGCCTATTGCTGTGCGCTCATTGAAATCAGTAGCTTCACCCGGCAAATCAAGATTATCGCCGGCACGTCAAGCCGGCCGCTCAGGCGATTTGAGCAAGGACCTGTGCGACGGCCCCGCTCGATCAGGCAGTCCAAAAGCCAGACAAAATGTTGCTCAATTTCTGCTCAATTTAACGGAGCCCGCCGGGCGCTTGGGTTGCAGCACGTTATCCACAGACCTACCCACTTTTTCTGTGGACAGATTTCCCAGCCTGGAGAACGACTTATCCCACTTCGACCCTTGAATGAATGAGCCGTGCACAGCGGGGGCTGTGAAGACACCAGGCTTGAAGAATGACAGTTGAGCAGCGCTGGGCTGTGGCACAAATCAAAAGCCCGCCTGGGCAATGGAACCCGGCGGGCTGGAAGGAGGGAAACGCTCATGCGATCAACTAGGAGGAATGGTTCCCAGCAGCCCGATCATGATGGTCAACAGCAGGAAACCACCCAGGAACAGCGCCAGCTTGCTCATTGAAACCTCGACAGTGTGATACGGAATGACGTCATTTTCCGTTTTTCACTGATACGGTTACAGATTCAGGTTTGTAGAAAAAAAGCAGATCAGATGAAGGGTAGACACCCTTCGTACCCGTCCATCCCGCCGCTGGTTCGCTTACGTTCATATAAGTTGCTGGAGCTTGCCGGCAGGCAACCATCCCAGCTCCCCATCCCCGTGACGACGACACCACAGCCAGCCGTTGAGCAGATGCAACTGCTGCACCAATTGACCCGGGTCCACATCCAGCTCATGGGCGCAATAGTGATCCAACGCCCTACCCTGATTGAAATCCAGGCGTTCAATAAGCTGCTCCGGTACCCAACCCGGCTCTTGGCCCGTGCAACTGCACAAGTACCAGTCCCGCATGCCCGGCTCACTCTCGTAACGCGGGCCCACTTCCAGCAGCGTGCCTTGAGCGAAACGAAGGGGGCGTCGGTAAGCACTGCGATGCCGCTCGATCACGATGAAATGCACAGGCCTCTCCTTGGCCGGAAATCTTCGAGCCTAGCAGAAGCTGTGGAAGTTGCTGCTTTGCGGCCTCTTTGTGGGAATATTTGGCGCGTAATGTAGGAGATTTCCTCAGGCTTCATTTCCGCTGTATGAAAGATCAGTTTATGGGATGGATCTGAGCTGTTACGGTCAGCCTTTCCTACAACAGCAAGGACGCTTTTCGTTAAGAGAACTATATGGACGACTACAATGAGCCGGCGTTGCGACTTCAAAAAACCCTGTTGAACCTGCGCCGCGAGCGGGACAAGCTCAGCAGTGAAGGCAAGCACGAAGAAGCGAGCGCACTGGCGGGATCGATAGCGCGAATCGAAACCACACTGGCACAACTACCGGGTGCGTTTAAGCCTGAGACGCTGCAATAGCCCCCTGGCCCCGGCCTCCAACAGGGTCGGGGCTGCCCGTGGTTCCTGAAGCTCACAGCAAGAGGCCGGCACTCGCCTGCTTCAACCGAACCTGGGTTAAAGAATACTTCGAAGACCTGCGGTCGATCTGATCAACATTTGATTGATCCAGATCAATGCGAAATAAATTGTTACCTAAGCAGCACTGCGCGGTAACGAAAATAAATAGGCTCGCTGCTTGCTGAAAGTCACTCAACTGAGCGATCGGATGGCGGACTGCGCCGTTCGTAGACTGCTTATGTTTATTCTTAAAGTTTATTGCCCAAGGTGCCGATAGCTGTTTCAACGAGAGGGCTGCAGCCTTATTTTCACGGTCACCCTGCTGGACTTGCTTAGCCTAGCAAGCATTGCTACACCAAGGAGCTACACATGTATTTTCGGAACTTGAAAATTGGCACGCGCGCGGCGGTCATCTTCACGCTGGTCGCCCTCCTCGTACTGATCCTGGGGCTGGCATCGTTGTACCGCATGCACACGATGGACAAGGCCACTGACGAAGTGCGCACCGAATGGTTACCCGCAATCATGCTGCTGGACGAGGTCAGCATGAACCTGGGCCGCGTCCGAGCACTGACCTTGCGCAGCGTTTTGGAAGAAAGCCCCAGCGCCAGGGCCGCGACACTGGACAAGATCGCGGACATCTCCAAGCACTACCAGGAACAAATCGAAACGTACAAGGCAACAGCGACAGAGGAACGAGACCGGGCCCTGTACGACGCCTTTCTGGCCAGAAGCGCGACCTACCATACGTTGCAGGACGCAATTCTTGACGCCGTACGCAGAAACGACATTGCAGAAGCGACTCGCCTGGTCAATGGTGAATTGGCCAATTATGCCGACGCGATGATGAAGTCGCTGATCGAGCTGACCCAGTACAATTCCAACGGCGCAACCAACGCCTCCCAGGTCAGTACTGAGGCCTATGAGCAGTCCTTCTCGATTATCACGGCGACGATCGTCGGCATCATCGTACTGATGATCGCGCTGGCCATCATGCTGACCCGCAGCATCGTGCGGCCTTTGAGCGAAGCGGTGGCCGTCGCCGAGCGGGTGGCCTCGGGTGAGCTCAACCAGGTCATCGAGGTGACGGGTAGTGACGAGCCCGCGCTGTTGTTGCACGCCTTGTCCAGAATGAAAGACAGCCTGCGCGAGACGATTGCCGGCATCGCTGCCGCCTCCGACCAGCTCGCCTCGGCGTCCGAAGAGCTGTTCACGGTGACCGAAGACACCAGCCGCGGCCTGCATCAGCAAAGCGCCGAAATCGACCAGGCGGCCACGGCGGTGAACCAGATGACCGCAGCGGTGGAGGAAGTGGCCAGCAATGCCGTCAACACCGCCGATGCCTCCGAAGGTGCAGACCAGACCACCCGTGAGGGTCAGCAACGGGTCAACGATGCGCTGCAGTCCATTGGTCAGCTCGTTGGCGATGTCACGACCACTTCGCAGGAAATCGAACAGCTGGCCACCAGCGCCAACGAAATCAGCCGGGTACTGGATGTCATCGGCTCGATCGCAGGCCAGACCAACCTGCTTGCGCTCAACGCTGCCATCGAGGCTGCGCGCGCCGGTGAAGCCGGCCGTGGGTTTGCCGTGGTCGCCGATGAAGTCAGGGCGCTGGCGCACCGAACTCAACAATCGACCGCCGAGATCGAAAGCATGATCACAGGCATCCAGTCGGGCACCGAGTCTGCAGTCGGGGCCATGCACGCAAGCAAAGGGCGCGCCTCAGGCACCCTGCAAATCGCCCAATCCGCAGGTCAGGCACTGAACACGATTGCCGAGGCCATTTCGTCCATCAACCAACGCAACCTGGTGATCGCCAGCGCCTCCGAAGAGCAGGCCCAGGTGGCCCGCGAAGTGGATCGAAACCTGGTGAACATCCGGGACCTGGCGATGCAGACCTCGGCCGGCGCGAACCAGACCAGCGCCGCCGCCCAGGAATTGTCACGCCTGGCGGTGGACCTGAACGCAATGGTCGCCAAGTTCAAGGTCTAGGGCTTGATGACAAAGGGGATGCGGCCTGCCAGGAAAGCTTGCACCGTGCCCCTGGGGCAGGGATTCGCGCGATTGTGTGACGCAAATACGCTGCCCCGGAGCAAGGCCGTCGTGAGTTTCTGTAAAAAAAGCGACGATTTGTGCCTTTTGGGCTGCTCACCGGGGCTGCATCGCATATCCTTGCACCACGCAATCAACCTTGAAGCAGTGAATTGAACGATGAGCTTTGAACAACTGGCAGCGCTACGGGATCGCCTGCGGGCTGAAAAAGAGCAGCAACAGGCAAGCGCCCCAGCGCCGGCCAAGCGCAAGCCGCCCCAGAAGACCAAGCCGCGTGAACTGGACCCGGCAGTGGCCGCCATCTGGCCCCTGCAGAAGCACTTCCCGTTGGCCTTCCCCGTCAACCCTGCGCCCAAGGTGCCGCTCAAGGAGGGCATCTTCAAAGATGCCGAGCAACACCTGGAGCTGCTGGGCATCACCCGTGAGCAACTGAAGCTGGGCATTTCCACCTGGTGCCGGGGCAACCGCTACTGGACCAGCATGGTGGAAAACGCCCCGCGCCTGGACCTTAACGGCCAGCCGGCGGGCGTGGTGACTGCCGCCCAGGCGATCCATGCCAAGCGTCAGGCAGCCCAACAGCGTAACCAGGAACGCCGCAAGCGGGCCCAGGCCAAGGCACAGACCGCAGCGCCTGCAGAACAGGGCGAGGCTGCAGTCGAGCCGGCAGTGGAACAGGCCGCGGAGTAAAGGCCTGGTCTGAGCAGCGCCCACCGCCCGTTCGCCGAGCGCGCGGGTGGTGGGCGCTGCGGGCTAGCACATGGTCTCAGAGTCTCCAATCCAGGCTGACCATCATCGTGCGTGGCTCACCGTGGTACACGCCGTTGTAGAAGCCGACGTTGTTGTAGTAATGCTCGTCGAACAGGTTCTTGACGTTGACCGAAGCGCTCAAGTGCTCATCGATCTGATAGCGCGCCATCAGCCCAACCACCGAAAACGCCTTCTGGCCGATCTCATCCTTGGCCGTGATGATTCGATCACCGTCGCGCCCCACTGGTCGGTTGGCCAGCCTGAAATTGTCGCTCTGCCAGTCCAGGCTTGCCCCCACAGTCAATGCTGGGGTTAGGGCATAGGTGCTGGACAAGCGCACCAGGTTCAAGGGTTGCTCGGTGTTCTTTCGCTTTTTCTCGGCCGTGGCTGCATGCGTATAGCTGTAGCCCAGGCTCATCTGCCACCCGGTCATCACCTCGCCTGCAACTTCAGCTTCGAAGCCTTCGACAACTACGCCCTTGCCACCGCTTTTGTAGAACACCTCGTTGCCATTGGGCGGCACAGAGTCGTCCTGTTCCGCCACGTTATCCTGCTTGCTGCGAAACACTGCCGTGCTCAGGTTCAGGCGTTCAGCGAACAGGCTGCCCTTGAGTCCCACCTCATAGACCTTGCCTACGATAGGCTCAAGGTACTGCTTGTTGACGTCCCTCACGGTCTGCGGGTTGAAGATATCGGTATAGCTGACATAGGCGGTGAACTGGTCGGTCAGATCGAAGAGTACGCCGGCATAGGGCGTCCATTGATCATTCTGGACCTGCTTGGTGGTGGACTGATCGGCGACTTCCAGGGCATCACCGTAATCCCACTCCCGCTGTTGTGTCTGCCAACTGCCGTAGCGGCTGCCAATCACGATATGCAGGCGGTCCGTAGGGTTCAGGCGTGTTGCAATGTAGCCGGCCTTCTGACGAATGCTGGAGCGCGAGCTGTCGAGCCCGGTTTCGAGGTCGTAGAACGTAGGGGTGGTCCCCATGTACTTCCAATCCGCAATATTTTCGTAACCGTAGGGTACCGGTAGACCAAGGCGATAGGGTTCACTGTCGCGTCGTCGCGACTCGCCGTAACCGATCATGAAATCATGGCTGCGGCCCAACAATTGGAAAGGGCCGGCGAGGTTGAAGTCCAGCGCGTCCATCTGCTCGGAGCCCCCGAAGTGCGAGTACCAGGCTTTCATGCCACTACGGTCGGCCTCAGGAAAACCATTGCCGCCATAGTAGACCTTTCCGTCGCTGTCGCTTTGCCGGTGGGTGTACGCCACTTTCATGACCCAGTCGTTGCCCAGATACTGGTCAAGAGTAGCGAACACCGTCTGGTCTTTTAGTGGCCAGGAAGACCAGGGGGCACTGAGGTTGGTGGAACGGGGCAAGTTGGCTTTGCTGCCGTCGGCGTTCCAGAACGGCACCGTACCCCATGATGACCCTTGCACATGCTTGTTCTGATAGTCATACCCCACCGCCAGCACGGTGCTTGGCGTCAGGTCAGCTTCGAGCACGCCGTAGGCCACTTCACGCTGGGTGGCGTACTTGTCCATGAATGACTTGTTGTCACGGTACGCCAGCACGGTGCGTCCGCGCAGACGGCCGTCCCAGCCCAGCGGGCCACCGACGTCCAGGTAGCTGTAATAATTGTCGAAACTGCCCCCGCTCACGCCACTCTTTACTGCCAACGCGTGCGTCGGGCGCTTGCGAACCATTGCGATGGTCCCCGAAGGATCGCCGGCGCCTGTGGTCAGACCGGTGGCCCCACGCACGACCTCGATTCGATCGTAGATGATGGTGTCCGAGTCGGACTTGAGCCCCGAGAAGGTGTTGAGCATGCCATCGATCTGGAAATTGTTGATTGCGTAACCACGCGAGTAGTAGCCCGGTCGCTCCGAATCATTGCGTTGTACCGTGACCCCCGTGACGTGAGCCATGGCCTCGGACAGGCTGTTGAGCTGGAAGTCGTCCAGTTGCTGGCGGGATATGACCGAGACCGACTGGGGTGTCTCCTTGATCGAGAGGTTCAGCCGGGTGGCTGCGCTCATGCTACCGGTGGTGTAGGAGCCACTGTGTTCGGTGACACTGCCAAGGCCAGTGGCAATCACATCGGTTGCGCCCAGCTCGAGCACGGCGTCGTCTCGTCTTGCCTGGGTATCGGCCAGGGATGGAGGGCAGATCAAGCAAGCGTACAGGCCAAGGGTGACTGTGGTGGGGTGGGACATGAACGGGGGCATTGCGGGCTGACTCCTTGCGCGTAAAAATCCGTGCGCGCAAATCTACATCATAATCATCCTCATATGATAATTAATCTCATAAGACCTCCCTCACGTCGCACCTGAGCGCAGCTGTACGCCTGGTCGCTTATAGCCGGCCAGGTGCACGCCTGAGCTCATCGTTCTGCGCACTCGCTTGGTCGTGCGCTACAGCCTCTAGAACAGCTTGACCGTATAGCTGAGCACCACGCGGTTCTCGTCGATATCGGTTCGGTAATTGGAGCGAGCCATCACATTGCGCACGCGCACGCCGAGCCCTTCCAGCGGCCCACTTTGCACCACATAGGCCAGGTCCAGGTCTCGCTCGCGGTCGCGCCCTTCAAAGCCCAGCCCGGTTTTGACATCCCGGCCTTGTACGTAGCGCAATGTCGAGGTCAGCCCGGGGATCCCCCATGCAGCGAAGTTGTAGTCATGCCGCACCTGCCAGGAACGCTCCCCTGGCGCCGAGAACTCGTAGGTCGGCAGGGTATTACCCATTGGGTTGGTGTTGGCGCCCACCTGGATGAAACCGTCCTCACCGCCAATTTGCTGGTAGCCCACGTAAAACGTATGCCCGCCCGTTCTTGCCGAGAACAGGCTGAACAGCGCATGGTTGTCATAGTTGCCGGCAAGGTTGCGCCCATCCTCGCGCGCCTGGAAATAGCCGGCATTCACACCCAAGGTCCAGTTACCCAGGGGTTCGGCGTGCTTGAGGCTGTAGAACCGTTGCTGATAGATGTCCTGCAGTTGCGCCTGCCAGACCCCCACGCTGGTGCGGTTGTCGTTGAAGGCATAGTCGGCGCCCAGGTAATTGAAGCGGTCACTGGTAAAGCGGGCCAATCGTGCGGGGTTGATGGGGTCGTTGACCAGCGCATACATTTTCTGACTGTTGGACGAATCGCGCAGGCTGGTGGAGCGAAATTGGCCGGCACTGAGCGTCAGCCCCGCAAACTCATGCGACTCCAGCATTGCGCCCTGGTAGGTCGGCGGCAGCAGGCGCAGGTCGCTGAACAGCAACACAGGCAGATTGGGCATCAATTCGCCCACCTTCAACTCAGTCTGGGAAACCTTGAACTTGAGCGCCGCGCCCACGCGGCTGTACTGGTCGGCGGACGTGCCGCTGTCAAGACTTGGCATTAGGCCTGAGCGTGCGTGTTCAGGGCTGCTGTCGAGTTTGAAACCCAACAGGCCGATCACATCGACACCGGCACCTAGGACGCCCTGGCTATAACCTGAACTGGCGTTGAGGATGAAGCCTTGCGCCCACTCTTGAGTGCGCGATTGGGTGCTCGCCCCCTTGATATCGGCGTAGTCTCGGCTGAAGAAATAATTGCGAGCCTGGAGTGTCGCACGGGCGCCTTCGATAAAACCGACCTCTTCAGCCGGTGCCTCGGTACACAGCGCGGCTGCGATGCAGCCGCCGGCCAGGCGTGCTTTCGGGAAAAAACGCGGTGCAGTGCAAACGTGCATGGGGCGATTCCTGAATGTCGGGCAACAGCAATCCACCGGCCAGACGAACGCCCGCCGACGTGCAGATTGCATCGAGAATGGGTGTGGGCAGGCCGGCACCCGCCCGCCTGCCCTATCGGGCGTGAAGCGCTGGACCGCTAGCGGTTGACCAGCTTCGCTGGCAGGGCGATGACCAGGAAGCAACTCAGGAGCAGGCAGCCAGCGAACACCCACAGCGCCGCGTGGGAAGTGCCGGTCCAGTCGGTGACCAGGCCCATCAGCGAGTTGCTGACCAGCCCGGCGATGTTGGCCACCGAACAGGCCAGAGCAAACCCGGTGGCGGCCGCGGTCCCTTTGAGGAAAGTCGCCGGCAGGCTGAAGAACACCGGCACCGCACCAATGATCGCAGCCGAGGCGACTGCGAACAGGAATACGGTCATGACCAGGTTCTGGCTGAACAATGTACTGCTGGCCATGGCGATGGCGCCGACGACGAAGGGCACGATAATGTGCCAACGACGCTCACGGTGACGGTCGGAGCTCGCGCCGATCATCAGCATGCCGGCCAATGCGGCCAGGCTCGGGATGGCAGTGAGCAGGCCGATGTGGAACGTGTCGCTCACCCCTGCATCGCGGATGAAGGTCGGCATCCAGAAGCCCATTGCGTAGGCGCTGAGCAGGATCGAGAAATCGATACCGCCAAGCATCCACACCTTGAGGTTGAAGAACCCGTCACGGAAACTGTGCTTGCTGTCCTTGCCCTCTGCATCGTCCGCGGCAAGGTCTGCTGCCAGCTGAGCCTTGTCTTCGCTGGACAACCACTTGGCCTGCTGGAAGTGATTGGGCAAGGCCCAGAAGGTCAGAATGCCGAGCAGCACGCTGGGGATGGCCTCCAGCAAAAACAGCCACTGCCAGCCATGCAGGCCATGCACCTGATCGAAATGCCCCATGATCCAGCCCGAGATCGGTCCACCAATCACGCTCGACAGCGGCAGCCCGATCATGAACAGGGCAATGATGCGCCCACGCCGGTACGTGGGGTACCACATGGTCAGGTAGAACAGCACCCCTGGCAAAAAGCCTGCTTCGGCAGCCCCGAGCAGGAACCGCAGGATATAGAACTGGGTGGTGGTGCTGACGAACATGGTGCACGCCGACAACAGCCCCCAGGTGATCATGATGCGGGCGATCCACAGCTTGGCGCCGACGCGCTGCAGGATCAGGTTGCTGGGGACCTCGAAAATGATGTAGCCGACGAAGAACAGCCCGGCACCCAGGCCATAGGCGGCAGTGCTGAACTGCAGATCCTCGAGCATCTGCAGTTTGGCGAAGCCGACGTTGATACGGTCCAGGTAGGCGGCAAGGTAGCAAAAGCACAGGAAGGGAATGAGCCTCCAGGTGATCTTGCTGTACAGCGCTTTGGTGCCCTGATCGATGTCGCTGTGGACCGTGGTTGCATTCGCAATTGGCATTTCCTGTCTCCTGGCGGGCGACTTTGTGGTTGTTTTTAAGGCCAGCAGTTTTCGACGCACCAGTACCGTCGCGCGCTACACGCAACGTGCCCAGGCCACGCCTGAAAAAACCCCGAGTGCTCCTGCGGGGCGACCACCCGGACAGCAGGCGATCATGAACGTGCTTCCGGCACCGTTCCTCGATTGTTATTGGGTAGGCCCCCTGCCGGTGTCAGCCGGTCGATTGCCTCAATTGCGCCATCGCTTCCTGGCGGGAAACCACATCGCCGTACTTACTGTCGATGTCGAACAGGTTGGCGTGGTGCGGGTCATCATGGCGATCACCCACACATTCGCGCACCACGATGGTTCGAAAGCCATGCTGCATCGCATCGACCGCGCTGGCGCGGATGCAACCGCTGGTGGAGCAGCCGGCCAAGACCACGGTATCCACCCCTTGGGCGTGCAGCAGCGGCGCCAGGCTGGTGCCGAAGAAAGCGCTGGCGTACTGCTTGCTCAGCACCAACTCCTCCGGCTGTGGGGCAACGGCCTCGCAGAACGCAGCCAAGGGGTTGCCCTCGACCATGTCCTTCATCACCGGCGCCTTGCGCACCCAGACACCGCCATCGACAAAATGCGGAGGCTGGTAGCGGATGTTGGTATGCACCACCAGAATGCCGCAATCGCGGGCTAGCGCCAGCAGGTCCGCGGCCTGTTCCACTGCCGCGACGACGCCTGGGGCGTACAGCGCAGCCCCCGGCGTGGTGTAGCCCTGCATGAAGTCGATCATCAGCAACGCCGGTGCGCGACCAAAGCCAATACGCTGCCCCCATACACCCTGATAGTTGTCCCGAGCACTTTGTGCCTCGCTCATGTCCACCTCCCGATTTCAATAAGCGCCCGACAGCAAGGCACCGGCACCTGGCACCACCGCTTCCAGGTCCAGCGCCTTGAGCATGGCGTAGGTGGTGGCGATGGCAGCGGTGACCACAGGCTTGCCGGTCTGTGCCTCGACCTTGGCCACGGCCGGCAACGACTGCATCTGCACGCAGGCCGACAAGACCACCACATCCACCCCTTCAAGGTTCATGCCGGCTACGATGCCTGGCAGGTTGGCGGGGTCGTGACGGGCTACGGCCAGGTTGTCGGGAATCTCCAGGGCGCGCCAGTCCTGCACCTCAAAGCCTTCTTCGCGGATGTAGTTCACCACGAGCTCGGTCAGCGGCTTCATGTACGGGGCGACGATGGCGATGCGCTTGGCCTTCATCACATGCAAGGCTTCGACTAGCGCTCCGGCACTGGTGATGACCGGCGCCAGTGCGTCGTTGTCGGCAGTCGCCTGCCTGAGGCGCTGTTCGGATTGCCGGTGATAGCCAAGGCCCATGGCCATGATTGCCACCAGGCAGGCGTAGCCCAGTACATCGACCTTGGCATCGGACAGCTCCAGCGCACAGCGGTCGGACTCGGCATCCATGGCCGCCAGCTCTTCCTTTCTCACCTGCTTCATGCGCATGCGGCTGGAATGAAAGGTAAAGCGCTCCGGGCGGATGGCTTGGCGCGCGTTGAGCATCGCCGGTATCTCGGTTTCCATGGTGGTGTTGGAACTCGGCACGATCTGGCCGATGCGGTATAGCGTGGTCATGTCTGGTGCTCCTTCAGGCAACGGATCGGTCGAGGAAAAGGCCGAATGCGGCAAAGAAACCATCGAGATCGTCCCACGGGATCATGTGGCCAGCGTTGGCAACCTGTACGACCTGAATGTCTGGCTTGAGCTCACGGATTTCATCGATGTCGCACGGCTCGATCACCCCGCCGCGCCCAGCCACCATCAACAACGCCGGTTGGCGTACGGCGGGCAGATACTGATGGATGTCCACCTCGTGAAAGTCGTCGAAGGCCCGCACGATCGCAGGCTCGTAGCAGGTGTGCAGCCACTCGGCCCTGAGCGCCAGCTGCTCGTCGCTCCAGGTGGCGCAATAGGTGCGCATGTCCTCGCCACTCATACCCAGGCTGGCCTGGCGAATGGAGTCGACATACCAGGGCAGCTTGCTTGGGTAAGCGCGGCGCCCTGGCCCGGATACCGGTGGGTCGACCAACACCAGCTTCTGCAGGCCTGGCGCGCCGTTGGCAGCGGCACGAATCGCAAACCGTGCGCCCATCGAGTGGCCGATCAGGTGATAACTGTCCAGGCCCAGCGCGGCGGCAAAGGCGGGAATGTCGCTGGCACAGGCATCGGTGCCATAGTCCAGATCAGGGCCACTTGATGACAAACCGCGCCCGCGTGCATCCAGTACGTAGGTATCGAAGTGCTGGCCGAGGCGCTCGGCGACGAACCCCCAGGTAATCGCCGGGCTGGTGATCCCCGGCACCACGATCAGCGCATGCCCCTTGCCGCCATAGCGCAGGTAATGCTGACGGATGCCATTGGCGCTTACATGACCGCCGTTGAGGAAGGTAGTCATGCGGCCTCCCCGCTCTTGAGCGGCTGGCCATAGAGGTCATAGCCGTATACCCAGGCCGGATCCTCCTGCGTATAGAGCCAAGTGTTGGCGTTGGACACCGACTGCACCTGCGAGGCTCGCTCTTTACGGTTGGCCTCGTACAGGGCAAAGGCGGTGCGGTGGTCCGACAAACCGGTCTCCTGCAAGCAGCGGGTCAACATGGCCGCATCCTCGATGGCCATGCAGGCGCCTTGGGCCATGTGCGGTTTCATCGGGTGACAGGCGTCGCCGAGCATCACCAGACGCCCACGGCTCCAGAGCGGCAGCGGGTTGCGGTTGCGCAGCGGCCACTTGGTGATCGATTCGGTAGCATCGATCAGCTTCTGGACGGTGGGGTGATAGCCCTCGAAGGCAGCGCGCATTTCTTCCTGGCTGCTGTCCACGTAGGCGCCCTGGAAGTCCCACGCTTCGTGGGGCACACCGGTCACGAAGTAGTATTCGTCGCGCTTGGCCGTGGTGTAGTAGACCATCATGTGCCGGTCTTCGGACCACCACTTGACGCAAGGCTCGAATGCGTCGGCATGCTGCGCCAAGTTGACCCCACGAATCAACGCCCGGTGCGCCACCCAGCCGCTGTAGTTCGGCGCTTCGGCGCCCAACAACTCTTCGCGGATCTTGGAGTGGATGCCGTCGGCTCCGATGACGATGTCCGCGACCGTGTGGGTGCCATCGGCGAAGTCCAGACGCACCTGATCACCCGCGTCGATGATCTTTTCCAGGCGCTTGCCGAAGTGCACGGTGCCGGGCTTGATGGCGTCGATCTGCAGCGCATGCAAGTCCCCCCGGTGGATGGTGATGTAGGCCGCCCCGTATTCGCGGCGAGCATGCTCACCCAGTGGGATACGCGAGAGGTAATCGCCGCTCTGACCGTCGCGGCTGAACCAGAAGTCCGGGTGCGAGCCCATCAGCTCCAGCCTCTGTTCCAGCCCCATCCGCCGAAAGATCTTCATGACGTTGGGGCCGATGTGGATACCGGCACCCAGGCGGGTGAACGCCGGGGCCTGTTCGTACACCTCCACATCGAAGCCGGCCTGCTGCAGCAACGTTGCCGCTGCCGCCCCACCTAAACCCGCGCCGACGATTGCGATTTTTTGGCTTCCCCGCATGGAGAGTCTCCTGTTGTTCTGATGTGTGGCAAGCGGCATGGCCGCGAGTCATTTACAGCGTATACACTTTAAATGGCTCTTAGGAATAGGCCCATGAAAATATTTTCAAACAAGCGATCGAAACTCAAAAAGATCATAATGTTACCGATTAATGGGGGATTGGGTTGAATGGTAACGTTCTAAAGATCACTTGCGTCAATCCAATGAATGCGTTTTCATCAAACCAGTTATGGTGTACACACTATTGTTTTGCACCATGACAAAGCGTCGAGCACTGCGATGGTGCACCGCTTTATTCCGCCAGAGACTGCCTAGGAGAAACCACGATGCCGGTGAGCAATGCACAATTGACCCAGATGTTCGAGCACGTACTGAAGCTGTCCCGAGTGGACGACACCCAGAGCGTTGCCGTCCTCAAGAGCCATTACTCCGATCCGCGCACGGTCAATGCCGCGATGGAAGCGGCGCAGCGACTAGGGGCGAAGGTCTACGCCGTGGAATTGCCGGCATTCAATCACCCCACCGCCATGGGCCGTGACATGACCGCCTACTGCGGCGATACGGCACTCACCGGCAACCTGGCGGCACAGCGCGCGCTGGAGGCCGCCGACCTGATCGTCGACACGATGATGCTTCTGCACTCCCCCGAGCAGGAGCAGATTCTCAAGACTGGCACCCGCATTCTGCTGGCAGTGGAACCCGCCGAAGTGCTGGCGCGCATGCTGCCCAACGAGGACGACAAGCGCCGGGTACTGGCTGCCGAAACCCTGCTCAAGCAGGCGCGCAGCATGCATGTGCGATCCAGGGCCGGCAGCGACTTCCATGCACCGCTCGGCCAGTACCCGGCAGTCACCGAGTACGGCTACGCCGACGAGCCAGGGCGTTGGGATCACTGGCCCAGCGGGTTCCTGTTCACCTGGCCGAACGAGGACAGCGCCGAGGGCACGCTGGTCCTGGATGTAGGCGACATCATCCTGCCGTTCAAGAACTATTGCCGTGAGCGCATCACGCTCGAGATTGAAAAGGGCTTCATCACCGGCATTCATGGCGGCTTCGAGGCCGAGTACCTGCGCGACTACCTCAAATACTTTAACGACCCTGAGGTCTACGGCATCTCGCACATCGGCTGGGGCTTGCAGCCGCGCGCCCAGTGGACTGCCATGGGCCTGCACGACCGCAACGACGGGATGTGCATGGATGCCCGCGCGTTCTACGGCAACTTCCTGTTCTCCACGGGCCCGAACACCGAAGTGGGCGGCAAGCGCAAGACCCCTTGCCACCTGGACATCCCGCTGCGCAATTGCGATATCTACCTGGACGATCAGGCCGTGGTCATGGCCGGGGACGTGGTCGCGCCCCAGCAATCACTGGCGCGATAACAGTTATACTGGCCGGGCGCTCCGCTATTGGCGGCCGGCCAGCTCCTTTCCACCAGCCCAAGCCCTCCCATGCCGAACAAGACTTCCCCCAGCAGCCCCCTCCACGACACCGCCCCTTACGACGTTACCGAACAGGTGGGCCACTTACTGCGCAAGGCTTATCAGCGGCACACGGCGATCTTCCAGCAGCAGGCGTGCGACCCACAGTTGACCTCCATTCAATTCGTCACCCTGTGCGCCCTGCGCGACCATGGCCCCAGCTCTCAGGCCGAGTTGATCAAGGCCACGGCCGTGGACCAGGCGACCATTCGCGGCATCGTCGAGCGCCTGAAAGCCCGTGAACTGGTACAGCTCTCGCCAGACCCGGGAGACCGGCGCAAGGTGATCGTCACGCTCACCGACAGCGGTGCGGCATTGCTCGATGCGATGATCCCTTGCGCCCGGCAGATCAGTGAACTGAGCATGGGCAGCCTCAATGCCGCTGAGCGCGTGGCCATCTTGTACCTGCTGCGCAAAATGATCGACAGCGACGACGGCGCGGCCTGAGCAGCATCACGGCTGGAAAGCCCCCTCGTCTTACGCCCTGCCTGAGCCACCGATTCAGTGAGCTCATTGCCCCTGCCCTGCTCATCCGTATCCCTGGCCTGCTTCTTGCTCATTCATTTCATGTAGTGAGTACTTACCGAAATGCACGCCACCTGTGGGTGCTTCGGTAGCGCAAGTCACCTCCAGAGATGAGCCCATCATGCAAACAACCCTCTGCCTGCAGGTCAACGGCCAGTCGTTCGACGTCGACGCCCCGCCTGAAACGCCCTTGCTGCTGATCCTGCGCAACGACCTGTGCCTGAACGGCCCCAAGTACGGCTGCGGCCTGGGTGAATGCGGCGCGTGTACGGTGATCATCGACGGCGTGGCCGCTCGCTCCTGCATCATCCCCCTGGCCGGGGCCGTCGGCCGCGAGATCACTACCCTCGAAGGGCTGGGCTGCAAGCGTGCGCCGCACCCTGTGCAGCAGGCGTTCATCGACGAGCAGGCAGCCCAATGCGGCTACTGCATGAACGGCATGATCATGACCGCCACGGCCCTGCTCGATCGAATCCCCCAGCCCAGCGATGAGCAGATTCGCAACGAACTGTCCGGCAACCTGTGCCGCTGCGGCACCCACGTCGAAATCCTGCGCGCCGTGCGCCGCGCCGCCGACACCCGGAGGAAAGCATGAACCACTCGCAACAGGTGCCCAGCCGTGACCAACTGCTGGCCAAGACCGGCGTGCTGCTGATCGTCGATCAGATCACCCCGCCTTCCGGCCCGGTGGCCAAGGGTGTAACGCCCGTGACCCGGGAGCGCGAACTGGCGCTGTTCATCGCCGTCTGCGACGACGGCAGGGTCTATGCCTTCAATGGCCACGTCGACCTGGGTACCGGTATCCGCACCTCGCTGGCGCAGATCGTCGCCGAAGAGTTGAACCTGCGCATGGACCAGGTGCACATGGTGCTGGGCGATACCGAGCGGGCGCCCAATCAAGGCGCGACCATCGCCAGCGCCACCCTGCAGATTTCAGCCGTGCCCTTGCGCAAGGCTGCGGCGACTGCACGCCGTCATTTGCTGCAACGGGCGGCGCTGCGCCTTGGGTGCGAGCCCGCGTCGCTGCGTATCGAAGAAGGCACGGTAATCACCAACGACGGCAACACGCTGAGCTACGCCGAACTGGTAGCGGGTGAAAACCAACAGTTGCACATTGCCGAGGATGCGCCGCTCAAACCCATCGAAGACTACACGTTGGTCGGGCGCAGCACCGCCCGCGTGGACATTCCCGGCAAGGCCACCGGTGAACTGACCTACGTTCACGACATGCGCCTGCCCGACATGCTGCATGGGCGAGTGATCCGTCCGCCCTATGCTGGCCACGACAGCGGCGACTTCGTGGGCAACAGCCTGCTGGCCGTCGATGAATCATCCATTGCCCACGTACCGGGCGTCGTGGCGGTGGTCGTGATCCGCGATTTCGTCGGCGTGGTTGCCGAGCGCGAGGAGCAGGCCATCCGGGCTGCTCAGGACCTGAAAATCAGCTGGAAGCCCTTTACCGGCAAGCTGCCCGACCTGAGCGATGTAGCCCAGGCCATCCGCAACAACCCAAGGGTTCAACGCACGGTGCTGGACCAAGGCGATGTCGATGCCGGCCTTGCCAATGCCAGCCAGCGCCTGAGCCGTACCTATTTATGGCCGTATCAGCTGCATGCTTCGATTGGCCCATCGTGCGCGCTGGCCGACTACACGCCTGGGCAGATCCGCGTGTGGTCCGGCACCCAGAACCCACACCTGCTGCGCGCTGATCTGGCCTGGCTGCTGGCCTGCGGCGAGGAGCGCATCGAAATCATCCGCATGGAGGCTGCCGGTTGCTATGGCCGCAACTGCGCCGACGACGTCTGCGCCGACGCCGTGCTGCTGTCGCGCGCCGTGCAACGCCCTGTGCGGGTACAGCTGACCCGCGAGCAGGAACACGCCTGGGAACCCAAGGGCACAGCCCAACTGATGGAGATCGACGGCGGCCTGAACGCCGATGGCAGCGTGGCTGCCTATGACTTCCAGACCAGCTACCCGTCCAACGGCGCGCCTACCTTGGCCCTGCTGCTCACCGGGGCGGTGGAACCCGTACCGGCCCTGTTCGAAATGGGCGACCGCACGTCGATTCCACCCTATGACTACGAGCACATGCGCGTGACCATCAACGACATGACGCCGCTGGTGCGCGCTTCGTGGATGCGCGGCGTATCGGCCATGCCCAACAGCTTTGCCCACGAGTCCTATATCGATGAGCTGGCGTTCGCAGCGGGTGTCGATCCGGTGGAATACCGCCTCAAGCACTTGTCCGACCCACGTGCCATCGACCTGGTCAAGGCTACCGCCGCGCGCGCCGACTGGCAGCCGCATACCCAGCCCATGCAAAGCCAGGGCGAAGGTGACGTGCTGCGCGGGCGCGGCTTTGCCTACGCGCGCTACATCCACAGTAAATTCCCAGGCTTTGGCGCCGCGTGGGCGGCCTGGGTGGCTGACGTAGCCGTTGACCGGCGTACCGGTGAAGTCGCCGTCACCCGCGTGGTGATCGGGCATGACGCCGGGATGATGGTCAACCCCGAGGGCGTGCGCCACCAGATCCACGGCAATGTCATCCAGTCCACCAGCCGGGTGCTCAAGGAGCAAGTCAGTTTCGAAGAGTCGACCGTGGCCAGCAAAGAATGGGGCGGCTACCCGATCCTGACCTTCCCTGAGCTGCCTGCCATCGACGTGATGATGCTGCCGCGTCAGCACGAAGCACCGATGGGCAGCGGCGAATCGGCTTCGGTACCCAGTGCCGCTGCCATTGCCAACGCCATCTTCGACGCCACCGGGATCCGCTTTCGCGAGCTGCCGATCACCGCCGAACGGGTGCGCGCCGCCCTGGGTGGCGATGGCCAGGGGCCTGGGCCATCGACTCCGACGCAGCCTGCAAATAAACGTTCAAAGTGGTGGTTCGGCGGCTTGGCCGGGGTGTTGGGCGCAGCCCTGGGCATGCTTGCCACCGCCCTGCCATGGCGCAGTGAAATCGCACCGGTTACCCCGCCCGGCGCTGGCAGCTGGAGCGCCGCGATGCTCGAGCGCGGGCGCCAGGTGGCTGCGGCCGGCGATTGCGCCGTGTGCCATACGGTCAGCGGTGGCAAGGTCAATGCCGGCGGTCTGGCCATGCAGACGCCCTTCGGCACCCTCCACACCACCAACATCACGCCCGATCCGGAAACCGGCATTGGCCGCTGGTCATTCGCCGCCTTCGAACGGGCCATGCGTGAAGGCATCAGCCGTGATGGCCGTCACCTGTATCCCGCGTTTCCCTACACCTCGTTCAGCGCCATCAACGATGCCGACATGCAAGCACTGTATGCCTACCTGATGTCGCAGCCTCCGGTACGCCAGCAAGCGCCCGCCAACCAGATGCGCTTCCCGTTCAACCAGCGACCGCTGATGGCTGGCTGGAACGCCCTGTTTCTGCAGCGCGGGGAATACCAGCCAGACCCGCAACGCAGCGCTCAGTGGAACCGCGGCGCCTACCTTGTCGATGGCCTCGGCCACTGCACGGCCTGCCATTCACCGCGTAACCTGATGGGCGCCGAGAAAGCTGGCAGCAGCTACCTGGCCGGAGGGATGGTCGATGGCTGGGAAGCACCGCCCCTCAATGCGCTGGGCAAATCAACCACCCCGTGGACTGAAGACGAGTTGTTCAACTACCTGAGTACTGGGTTTTCTGAAAAGCACGGGGTGGCGGCAGGCCCCATGGGCCCGGTGGTCAGCGAGCTGGCGACGCTGCCCAAAAGCGACGTGCGTGCCATCGCCCACTACCTCAGCTCACTCGATGGCGAGCCTCAGCCGCAGGCGGCCAAGGCCCCGCAGCCGGCTGAAACCCACGTGTCATTGAGCAATGGCGAACGCGTGTTCAAAGGCGCCTGCATGGCCTGCCACAGCGATGGACAGGGGCCGAAACTGTTCGGCGTCAGCCCGTCGATGGCGGTGAACAGCAACGTTCACAGCGAGCTGCCAGACAATCTGCTACGGGTGATACTGCACGGCATCCCTACCCCAGCTACCCGCGACCTGGGCTACATGCCGGGCTTCAAGGACAGCTTGTCGGACCGCCAGATAGCCGATCTTGCGGCATACCTGCGCCAGCGTTTTGCAGGTGACAAGCCCGCCTGGCCAGGGCTCGCCGCCAAGGTCGCGCAGGTGCGCGCCAACCCAGGCAGCCATTGAAGTCACAGGCGCAGGCCGCGCAGGACAAGGTCGCTGATGAAGGCCAACCAGTCGGCCTTGGCCTTGGGGTCAGCCAGGTCCACTGCCAGGAACGAACTGAGCGTATGGCGGTTGGAGTTGTAGAAATAGCAGAGCGAAGCAATCATCAGGTAGGCGTGGGTAATGTCGATGTCGTCACGAAACAGGCCCTTCGCCTGGCCCGCGTCGATGATCGGCCGCAGCACGCCAACCGCCTCGCCCGACAAGGCCTTGAGGTTCTGCGACTTGCGCGCATGCTCGCCTTGGTGAAGGTTCTCGGTCGCCAGTAGGGTGACGAATTCGGGGTGTTGCACGTAGTAATCCCAAATGAATGCCACCAGCGTGCGCACCGCCTGCTCAGGGTCGGCCAGGTCCAGTTGCAGCCCGGCTTCGGCCTGGTTGAAGCTGGCATAGATGTGCTCCAGCACACTGATGAACAGCTTTTCCTTGTTGCCGAAGTAGTAATAGATCATTCGGTCGTTGGATTTGGCCAGGGTGGAAATCTGCTCGACGCGCCCACCAGCGAAGCCTTCCCGGCTGAAGACCTGTACGGCCGCCTTGAGGATGTTGTCTCGGGTGCGGTCGGCCTGTTGGGCACGGATACCGGTTTTGCGCGTTGGCATGGGGGTCTCTGTGAGGCTGGCGAGGGGAACCACACTGCCACATTAGGGGGGGTGTTGCGTAGTTTTTCGGCGAGGGGATCGGTGCGAGCGAGGGAGGGAGGTGTTACTCAAATGCTGCGATTGGCAAACGGCGAACACTGGCAAGGCTTGGTCAAAAGCCGGAAACCGGCCTGACACAAAAAAGCCCTGATAAATCAGGGCTTTGATGAAGAATAGTGGCGGAAGCGTAGAGATTCGAACTCTAGGATAGTTGCCCATCGACGGTTTTCAAGACCGTTGCCTTAAACCACTCGGCCACGCTTCCAGCTGCTTTGCGGCCGCCATAATACCGGAATGAAACACGCTGTCAAACTCTCTGTGTCGCGGCTTGCAGGAGCTCTGGTAGACTCCTACCATCTTCGACGTTTCATATCACAGGTTCACCAAGGAGTGTCGCCATGCGCGAACAGGATTATGCCGTACATCACGGCCAGCAGGTCGAGCAGCAGGAGATCAGCAAGGTCCTGCGCAACACGTACAGCCTGCTGGCACTTACCCTCGCATTCAGCGGCCTGATGGCCTTCATCTCACAACAGATGCGGTTCGCCTACCCGAACGTGTTCGTCGTGCTGATCGGCTTCTATGGCTTGTTCTTCCTCACCGCCAAGCTGCGCGACTCGGTGTGGGGCCTGGTTTCCACCTTCGCCCTCACCGGTTTCATGGGCTTCATTCTCGGCCCTATCCTCAATCGCTACCTGGGTATGAGCGGCGGCGCCGAAGTGGTCAGTTCGGCCTTTGCCATGACGGCGCTGGTGTTCGGTGGCCTGTCGGCCTACGTGCTGATCACCCGCAAGGACATGAGCTTCCTCAGCGGCTTCATCACCGCAGGCTTCTTCGTCCTGCTGGGTGCGGTCGTGGCCAGCTTCTTCTTCCAGATCAGCGGCCTGCAACTGGCCATCAGCGCCGGCTTCGTGCTGTTCTCGTCGGTATGCATCCTGTTCCAGACCAGTGCCATCATCCACGGTGGTGAACGCAACTACATCATGGCGACCATCAGCTTGTACGTTTCGATCTACAACCTGTTCATCAGCCTGCTGCAGCTGTTCGGCATCATGGGTCGTGACGACTGAACCAACGTGTGTCCAAAGAAGCCCGCTTACGCGGGCTTTTTTGTGCCTGCGTTTTTTACCGAACTTGCACGGTTTGAAAGCGGTACTGCGCCCATACTTATTGACCTAAAGGTCAGGTAACAAAGGCGCTGATCGTCGAACAGGCGGCTAACCGGTATTCCCCTACCGTATTCCCTATTCTGCCCGTAGAATGCGCTCCTTTTTATAGACGGGCAGCGCTGCGCAATGAGCTCACAGGAACACAGCCCAGGTGCAACAGCGCCTGACAACGAACTGGTACTGGGTCTGGAAGACAAGCCACGGCTGCTCATCGGCTTGCTGGCAGCGCTGCAACATCTGCTGGCGATCATTGTGCCGATCGTCACCCCTGGCCTGCTGATCTGCCAGGCGCTGGGCGTCTCGGCCCGGGATACCAACCTGATCGTGTCCATGTCTCTGGTCATCTCCGGCATCGCCACCTTCATCCAGTGCAAACGCTTCGGCCCTTTCGGTGCCGGCTTGCTGATCGTGCAAGGCACCAGCTTCAACTTCGTCGGCCCGCTGATTGCTGGCGGGGCCTTGATGGTCAAGCAAGGCACACCTGTAGAAGGCGTCATGGCCGCCATTTTCGGCGTGGTCATTGCAGGCTCATTCGTCGAGATGGGCGTCTCGCGCATCTTGCCCTTCGTCAAACGGCTGATCACCCCGCTGGTGACCGGCATCGTGGTGCTGATGATTGGCCTGACGCTGATCAAGGTCGGCCTGATCAGCATGGGCGGTGGTTTTGGCGCCATGGCCAACGGGACCTTTGCCAACGGCGAGAACCTGCTGCTGTCAGGCGTGGTACTGGCGATCATCGTCATCCTCAACCGCATACCGGTGGTCTGGCTGCGCAGTTGCGCCATCGTCATCGCGCTGGCGGCGGGCTATGCCCTGGCCGGCTATCTGGGCCGCCTGGACTTCACCGGCATGCACGAGGCCGCCCTGTTCCAAGTGCCGACACCCTTGCACTTTGGCCTCGGTTTTTCCTGGGCACTGTTCATCCCGATGCTGGTGATCTACCTGGTGACCTCTCTGGAGGCCATCGGTGATGTAACCGCCACCAGCAAGGTCTCGCGCCAGCCCGTGGAAGGCCCGGTGTGGATGCAGCGCATCAAGGGTGGCGTGCTGGTCAACGGCGCCAACTCACTGCTGGCTGGCGTGTTCAATACGTTCCCAAGCTCAATCTTCGCCCAGAATAACGGCGTCATTCAGCTGACCGGTATCGCCAGCCGTCACATCGGCGTTTGGATTGCGGGGATGCTGATACTGCTGGGCTTGTTCCCCAGTGTTGCCGGGGTGATCCAGGCGGTTCCAGAGCCTGTGCTAGGCGGCGCGGCCATGGTCATGTTCGGCGCAGTGGCAGCCTCGGGTATCAATATCCTGGCTAGCACCCGGCTCGATCGCCGCGCATTATTAATCATCGCCGTATCGCTGGCCTTGGGCCTGGGCGTGGCGCAGGTACCCGAATTCCTTGCCCATATGCCAGCGGCGATTCGCAACGTGATGGAGTCAGGAGTTGCTACCGGAGGCATCTGTGCCTTGGTACTCAACTGGTTCCTGCCCGAGGGCAAGGAAAAGCCCTGACTACCACAGGCCTGCAGCAGCCAGGCCTTTTTGTTTATCATGGCGCGATTCCATAGCACGAGTTCGCCATGAAATTTGCTATCGCGGTGTTTTCCCCCGCACAGGCACCCGCTTCCCGCCGGGCGCTGCGCTTCGCCGAGGCAGCGCTGGCTGCGGGGCACGGCATCACCCGCTTGTTCTTCTACCAGGACGGGGTGCACAGTGCATCGTCCAACGTGGTAGCCCCTCAGGACGAACAGGACATTGCGCAGCAATGGCGCACGTTCGTTCAGGCCAATCAGCTCGATGCAGTGGTGTGCATCGCCGCCGCCCTGCGTCGTGGCGTACTGGACGAACGCGAAGCCAGCCGCTATCAACGCCCTGCCGTGAATCTGCAGCAACCCTGGGAACTGTCCGGGCTTGGTCAGTTGCATGAAGCGGCGCAAACGGCCGACCGGCTGATCTGCTTTGGAGGCGATTGAATGGCCAAGTCCATGTTGATCATCAGTCGCCAGGCGCCCTGGAGCGGGCTGTCTGCCCGCGAAGCGCTGGATATCGTCCTGGCCGGCGGCGCCTTCGATCTGCCGCTGGGCGTGCTGTTCCTGGACGATGGCGTGTTCCAGCTGGCCTGCGACCAGCACCCCGCCGCCCTCGAGCAAAAAAACCTGGCTGCCAACCTGCAGGCACTGCCCATGTTCGGCGTAGACGCGTTGTATGCCTGTGGCCACAGCCTGGCACGGCGCGGTATGACGCACGCAAGCCTTGGCCTGCCGGTAGAGGTACTTGACGATGCGCAGCTTGCGGCCTTGATCGCACAGTTCGACGAAGTGGTGACGCTCTGATGACAACCTTGCATGTAATAGCCCACTCCCCGTTTGGTGACGAACGCCTTCACAGCTGCCTGCGTTTGCTCGGCAGCGAAGACGCCGTGCTGCTGTGTGGCGATGCGGTCTACGCCCTGCTCCCAGGCAGCGAACCGTTGCGTTTGCTGGAGCAGGCCCAGTTGGTCGGTCGCCTCTACGCCCTGGAGGAAGACATTCAGGCCAGGGCCATTGCGCCCTCGCTGGCAACGACGGTCGACTACCCAGGCTTCGTTGCGCTGTCCTTTCACCATGACAAGGTCAACAGCTGGTTATGAACACGCTCGATATCGAAGGCAAGGCCATTGCCCTGGACAAGGACGGCTTTCTGGTCAACCTTGAGGATTGGTCACCGGCCACCGCGCAAGGCTTGGCTACCCGCGAAGGCATTGACCTGACGCCTGACCACTGGGAAATCCTGTCATTGCTGCGCGCGTTCTACCAGGAGTATCAGCTCTCGCCCGCCACGCGCCCCCTGATCAAATACGCAGCGCTCAAGCTAGGCCCGGAAAAGGGCAATAGCGCCCATCTCAATCGCCTGTTCAATGGCACTCCCGCCAAACTTGCCTCCAAGCTGGCGGGCCTGCCCAAGCCGACCAATTGCATATGACCAGCCTACGCCCGCTTACCCTGGAAACCCCCGCTGAACACCCCTTCGCCGAGTACGTGCGCATCCTCGGCAAAGGCAAGCGTGGCGCGCGCGGCCTGACACGCGAAGAAGCCCGCGCCGCCATGACCTTGCTGCTTGAGGGTAAAGTCGAAGACGCGCAGCTGGGCGCCTTTCTCATGCTGCTACGGCACAAGGAAGAGAGCGCAGAAGAGCTCGCTGGCTTCACCGAAGCGCTGCGCGCGCACCTGCAAGCGCCTGCCATTGCCGTGGACATCGACTGGCCGAGCTATGCCGGCAAGAAGCGCCATCTGCCCTGGTACCTGTTGGCCGCCAAGTGCCTGGCCGGCAATGGGGTGCGTATCCTGATGCACGGTGGCGGTGCGCACACCGCAGGCCGCCTGTACAGCGAGCAACTGCTCACGCTGCTGCACATTCCCCTGTGCCGCGACTGGCAGGCCGTCAGTGAGGCCTTGGACCATCACCATCTGGCCTTCTTCCCGCTGCAGGACTGGGCGCCTGAACTTCAGCGCATGATCGACCTGCGGAACATTCTGGGCCTGCGCTCGCCGATCCATTCCCTCGCACGGGTGCTGAACCCGCTCGGCGCACGCTGTGGCCTGCAGAGCATCTTCCACCCGGGTTACCAGGCCGTACACCGCGAGGCCAGTCGCTTGTTGGGCGATCATGCGATCGTGATCAAGGGTGATGGTGGCGAAATCGAGGTGAACCCGGATGTGCTCAGCCATCTCTACGGCACCACTGACGGCAAAGCCTGGGACGAAGAATGGCCTGCCCTGAGCGAGCGGCGCCACGTCAAGCCGGCAACGCTTGAGCCTGAGCACATGCTGGCCTTCTGGCGAGGTGAGGTTGAAGACAGCTATGCCCAAAAAGCAGTGCTGGCCACCATGGCACTGGCGCTTCGTGGGTTGGGGCAAGACCGCGAGCAGGCGTTTGCCCGCGCGCAAGCGTGGTGGGCTGATCGCAATCGATCGATTTAACCGATCATACCGCCCCACTCTTTGCGCTATTGCTTCGAACGTCTTTCTCTAGACTGGGCTCCAAAGACAAATCGCTTTTGTTAAGGAGCTCATCATGGGCCTGTTGGTCGACGGTCGCTGGCATGACCAGTGGTACGAAAATGGCAAGGATGGCGCGTTCAAGCGTGAGGACTCACAGCGGCGCAACCCATTGCCTGCCGCTGAGCCGGGGCGTTACCACCTGTATGTTTCGCTGGCCTGCCCCTGGGCTCATCGCACGCTGATCATGCGCGCGCTCAAAGGCCTCGAGCCGCTGATCGACGTGTCGGTGGTCAGCTGGTTGATGCAAGGTGACGGCTGGACCTTCGACCGCCAGAACGGCTCTTCGGGCGATCACCTCGACGGGCTCCAGTACCTGCACCAGCGCTACACCCAGGACGACCCTCATTACACCGGGCGCGTGACCGTACCGGTGCTGTGGGACAAACAAGAGAACCACATCGTCAACAACGAGTCGGCGCAGATCGTGCGGATCTTCAACCATGACTTCAATTCGCTGACCGGCAACCTGCTCGACTTCTACCCGCAACCGTTGCGAGCGGACATCGACGCCTTGAACGAACGCATCTACCCGGCCATCAACAACGGCGTTTACCGCGCAGGCTTTGCGACGACACAGCAGGCCTACGAAGCGGCCTTCGACGAGGTGTTCAGCGAATGGGATCACCTCGAAGATGTGCTTAGCCGACACCGCTACCTGGCAGGCGAGTACCTCACCGAGGCCGACGTACGCCTGTTCACCACGGCGGTGCGCTTCGATGCCGTTTACCACGGCCATTTCAAGTGCAACCTGCGCCGTCTGAGCGACTACCCCAACCTGACCCACTGGCTGCGCGAGTTGTATCAATGGCCAGGGGTAGCCGACACGGTGAACATGCAGCACATCCAGAACCACTACTACCTCAGCCATACCACCATCAACCCCAATGGCATCGTGCCAAAGGGGCCGCTGCTGGACTTCAGGCTGCCCCATGATCGGGCACGCTTGCCCGGCAAGGGTATATGGGGTGGGAGCTGAACTAGCCTGTGCCCTGCCCAGACCAAATCAGTCGCGCATGAACCCGCCATCGACGTCCATGATCTCGCCGGTCACGAACCCGGCCTCCCGCGAGGCCAGGAAGCATACGGCGGCGGCGATGTCGCGGGGCGTGCCGGCGCGGCCAAGCGGCATCTGTGCGAGCACTTCGGCCCTGGCCTGAGGCGCCAGCGCGCTGGTCATCTCGGTGTCGGTCAGTGCCGGCGACACGGCGTTGACGGTGATGGCATAGGGGCCGGCTTCTCGCGCCAGTCCTTTGGTCAAGGCGATCACCGCGCCTTTGGCCGCCGCGTAGCAGCTATTACCCAGCAAGCCACCCCCACGCTTGCCTGCCACCGATGCGATATTGATGATGCGCCCGCTTTGGCGCGCCATCATGCCCGGCAGCACGGCCTTGGCGCAGAAAAACACGCTGTTCAGGTCAATGGCCATCACCCGGTTCCATTCCGCGGTGGTGACCTCCAGCAAAGGGCCAGTCGAGACGATGCCTGCGTTGTTGACCAGGATGTCGACCCCTCCCAACAAGGCTTCCACCTGGTTCACCATGGCCTGAACCTGAACCTCATCGGCAACATCCGCTCCCACGCCAACCGCCTCGATCCCGGCTTCTCGCAACCGAGCCGCAGCCGCCTCGGCCGCCTCGGCATCCAAATCGCACACCCCTACTCGGGCACCGGCCTGGCCCAGTGCCGTGGCGATCGCATGACCAATGCCACGGGCGGCGCCCGTTACCAGGGCCGTGCGGCCGGTCAGGGTGAAATTGAGTGCAGCATGCACAACGGGAGTGCTCATGGTCGTCATCCATCGAAAATGGCCGCAGCCAGGCGCGCCTGCTCATTGGCAGCAGGCGGTCGTCTAAGGTGCTGGAGGGTCAGGGCATCACGCGGTGCCGCAGGCGCCGAGCGCCAACTGCTCCTTGAGCGGGGGAATGTCCAGCCGGCGCATTACCCGGTACAACGAAGGCCGGCAGATCCCCAGAGCGCGGGCCGCCGCCGACATGTTCCAGCGGCAGCTCTGCAAGGCCTGTAACACCTCACTGCGCTCATCGCCTGAAGGCGCCGCCCGGCGGATGGGCGTGATGTTGGCAGGCAACGCAGCCGGGGTCTGGCACTGCTCGATGAAGTCCAGCGGCAGATCGCTGCGCAGCATGCGCGGGCCTTCCATCACGGCGCAGGCGTAACGCACGACCGCCCGCATCTGGCGCAGATTCCCCGGCCAGGAGTGGGCCATCAGCAAGCTCCACACCTGCGCCAGTACCTGGCGTGGATCACAGCCTGGCAATTCATGGGCCACCATGTTGCACAACAGCTCGCCACGGTCCTGGCGCTCGCGCAGCGGCGGTAACTGCACCACGCCCGTGGCGATGCGATAGAACAGGTCCTCGCGGAAACTGCCCTCGGCAACCCGTGCCGAGAGGTCCTGGTGCGTCGCGCAAACCAGCGCAAAGTTGACTGGGATGCTGCGCTCGGCACCCAGGGGCGTTACCTCACGTTCGGCAATCACCCGTAGCAGGCGCGTTTGTTGTTCCAGGGGCATGTCGCCGATTTCATCGAGAAACAGCACGCCGCCATCGGCTTGCTGAACCTTGCCTTTCTTGCCGCCCGGTAAAGCACCCGAGAACGCCCCGCGGCTATAGCCGAACAGCTCGCTTTCGATGAGGGTTTCGGGAATGGACGCGCAATTGAGCGCCACCAGTTGTGCACCGCGGCGTTGACTGTGCGCGTGCAGGGCGCGGGCGAGAATTTCCTTGCCGGTACCGGTCTCTCCGCGGATCAGTACGGCAATGCCACGCTCTATCAGCCGCAAGGCCCGGTTAAAGGCCTGACGCACCACAGGGTCACTGTCTTGAGCGATGTTGCACGCCTCCACGACGGGTTGGAGCGCACGAACGGCAGGGTTACAAGCGGTCATTAGCGTCACCTTTTTCTTGTTCTATAGCTTTTGACTATGTCGACTGGCGGGCTTGTGACGCCGCCTCGGCCGAATGACGTTGCACGGTTCACATTAGGGAGGCGCAGTTATATTTTCCAATACATAATCATGCATCGACTGATACCTTCGAGAGCATCATGATTGAGCTCAGGCATCTGCAGTACTTCCGCACGCTGGCCGAAACCCTTCACTTCGGCCGAGCGGCCGAGCGCCTGCATATTTCACAGCCACCGCTGTCGCGGCAAATTGCGCTTCTGGAGGAAGAGCTTGGGGTCAAGCTGTTCGACCGCTCCCGGCGCAGGGTCGAGCTGACGGAGGCCGGCCAGCGCTTCTACCTCGATACCGGCACGGTGTTCGCAGCCTTCGAGCAAGCCAAGCGCAATGCACTGGCCGCCGCGCGCGGTGCGGCAGGGGCACTTTCCGTGGGGTTCATGATGTCCACCGCTTACAGCATCACACCGGCGATCACCCGCCGTTATGCCGCGCTGTTCCCCCAGGTGAACTTGAAGTTGACCGAGACGCTGCCATTGGACCTGGCCCAGGACATTACCAGTGGCAACAAGGATGTAGCGATCATGTACCGGCCTCAGGACTGCACAGGCCTGGAAACCGTCACGCTGTACCGCGAGGAAATGACCCTGGTACTGCCGCCCGGCCACCGCCTGGCCGAGCAAACCGTCGTGGAGCCACGTGAGCTTGCCGGTGAAACCTTCATCATCGTGCCACGGCGTATTGCCCCTGCCCTGCATGACATGATCTGCAACTACTGCCTACAGCATGGAGTCACCCCCAACATCGGCCTTGAGATCAACATGCAGCAGACCATCGTCAACCTGGTGGGCGAAGGCCTGGGGGTGGCGATGGTCCCCCGGTCGATGCGCAACATGCGCCTGGCCAGTACCAGCTTCAGGCCCCTGCGCGAAGCACCGGTGATCGAAGTGGTGGCCGTGTGGAAGGCCGACAATCACAACCCCTGCATCGCCACCTTCGTCGAAACGGCCTTGCAAGCCGGGGAACAGGCGACCCGAGAGGATGAGGCGCAACGCGGTTCAGAGCAGTGAGTATCTGGTCTGGAGGCCGGCGACCGGCCATGTGGGGCTGAAATCCTGGGGCCGCTGTGCGGCCCATCGCGGCGCGAGGCCGCTCCCACAGGTATTTGAGCTGCGCCCCAAATGTTGGACATCCGTCCACTTTTAGGGCGCAGCTCAATTGCTCACCCTCGATACTTTGCTCTCTGTGGGAGCGGCCTCGCGCCGCGATGGGCTGCACAGCAGCCCTAGAATTTCGGCATTCACACCGGTCCAAACCCGTTTACCGCTACGACCCCGCCACCTCTCCCACGCTGCCCCCGCTTAAATCTCCAGAATCCCGGACGCCATGAACCCCCCATCCACCGGGATCACATGCCCACTGATGTAAGACGCATCATCGGACGCAAGAAACGCCACCGCCCCCGCCATCTCCGCCGGTGTGCCGTAACGGCGCAAAGGCACCGCACGGGCATAGGATTCGCGTGTCGCCGCAGAATGCAGTGCCTGTGTCAAAGGCGTGTCCACTGGGCCCGGGGCAATGCCGTTGACCGTGATGCCATGTTCGGCCAGCTCGATCGCCATCTGCCGAGTCAGGCCGATCACCGCTGCCTTCGACGTGCCATACGCAGTGCGCCCCATGCTCGCCCGCATGCCGCTGATGGAGGCAACGTTGATGATGCGCCCCCACCCGTGCTCGCGCATCACGTGCGCAGCCTGCTGGCTGCACAGCAGTGTGCCGGTCAGGTTGACGTTCATCAGCCGCTGCCAGCCTTCCAGGTCCGTGTCCAGAAACGACTGGGTGCGGGCGATACCGGCATTGTTGACCAGTACATCACAGCGTCCACAGCGTGCACGCAGTTCATCGAACAACGCCGTGATCGACGCTGCGTCACCGATGTCGATTGCCAGCGCCAAGGCATCGGTGCCCTGCTCGCGCAACCCCTCCACCCTGAGTTCGGCTGCCTGCAGGTCGATGTCGGCCACCACTACCGTGTGGCCATCATGCCCCAGGCGTTCGGCGATGGCCGCGCCGATCCCCATGGCCGCACCGGTGACCAGCGCCACGCGGCCCACGGCAGTTGCAGGCAAAGTCTTTTTTGCAAGTTGGCTCATGTCAGCGCTCTCTTAAAGGAAACCGATAGAAATCCATGGGAAACAGGCAACGATCACCAACGCCACCAGCAATGCCCCGAGGTACCCCCAGACGCGGCGAATGACATGATCGGACGACGTCTTGCTGATGGCGCAGGCAGCGTAGAAACCCACACCCAAGGGCGGTGCGAACAACCCGATGCCCATGGCCAGGATCACGACCATGGCGTAGTGCACCGGGTGAATGCCGAGCATTTCGGCCAGGGGGAACATCAGCGGGCCGAACAGCACGATGGCCGGGATACCCTCCAACACACTGCCCAGAATCAGGAAGGTGAGGATGGTGACCACCATGAAGCCCATCACCCCGCCTGGTATTTCCTCGATCAGTTCCACCAGCGACTGCGAGAAGCCCGACTGCGTCAGCGCCCAGGCCATCGCCGAGGCCATGCCGATGATCAGCAGGATCGCCCCGGACAAGGCCGCCGCTTCCAGCAACATCGGGTACAGCCGGCGCCATTCGATATGGCGCATGAACAGGTGCATCACCAGCCCCACCAGTACCACGTAGGCCACACCAATGGTCGAGACCTCGGTAGCGGTGGCCGCCCCTTCCAGCACCGCCACCCGGATCAGCAACGGCAGCGCCAGGGCCGGCAGGGCAATCAGGAACGTCTTGGCCACGCGGGACAAAGGTGCCCGCGCAATCGCCGGCGCCTCGTCCTTGCGCGAGCGCCACCAGCACACCACCGCAATGGCCAGGGTGGCCACCACCGCAGGCATCAACCCGCCGATGAACAGCGCCGTGATCGACACGCTGCACACCGCACCGATGGTGATCAGCACCAGGCTCGGCGGTATGGTCTCGGTCATCGCCCCCGTGGCCGACAACAGCGCTGCCAGCTCTTCAGGCTTTGAGCCGCGCCGCTTCATTTCAGGAAACAACGCCGGGGCCACTGCGGCCATGTCGGCAACCTTCGACCCTGAAATACCCGACACCAGGAACATCGCCCCCAACAGCACGTACTGCAGACCGCCACGCACGTGCCCCAGCAGCGAAGCCATGAAATCGATCAGCGTGCGGGCCATGCCCGACAATTGCAGCACCACACCCAGCAACACGAACAGCGGCACGGCCAGCAGGACCATGTGGGACATGCCCTCGTCCATGCGGCCGACCACGATCGACAGGGGCGCGTGGGTCGCCAGGGCCAGGTAGGCCATGGTCGCCGTGCCGAACGCAAAGGCGATAGGGATGCCGCCAAACACGCAGGCGCCCAGCAGCACCAGGAAGAACACCACCAGGTTGTAATTGCCCATCGCTGCCAGTATGGGCTGCGCCAGCCACAAGGCCGCGGCCACCGTGGCCACCACCGCCAGCCCGGCCATGAACTGGCGCACGGTCGAATAACGGGCCATACGCGCGACGGCCGCCAGCAGCATCAGCACAGCCCCTACCGGCAGCGCTGCAGCACGCACGCCGTCGGGAATCCCCAGCGCCGGAGTGGTGATCCACATCTGTTCATGGGAATGCTGCATGGCCGGCGAGATGATCATCGCCACGAACAGGCAGACGATCAGCGCCGACAAGGTTTCGCTGAATCCGCGCCAAGCCTGCGGCAGCTTGTTGACCAGCGCCGACATGCGCATGTGCTCGCCACGGTCCAACGCCAGCACCGCGCCGAACATGGCTAGCCAGATGAACAGTGACGAGGCCAGTTCGTCGGACCAGACCAACGGGCTATGCAGCACGTAGCGGGCAATCACGCCGGCCAGCAGCACGAAGGTCTCGATCACCATCAGGGCAACCGCGATCACGCCCACCAGGCGCATGGCCCACTGGTTGAGGCAGATGAGCACCCGGGCCGGCAGGCGCTGCGAAACGGTGGAGGCCGGTAGCGCTGGCGCGCGCATCACGCCAGCTTCCCGGCGTATTGCTCAAGGATGCCCCAGGCCTGGTCGCCGAACTTGTCGTGCCACTGGGCGTAGTAATTGGCACTGCGCAGCTTGTCGCGAAATGGATCGGCAGGCGCCTCGACCAGTTCCAGGCCTTGCCCTTTCAAGGTATCGCGGGTGCTGCCTTCGAGCTTGGCCAGGTCCTGGCGTTGACCCATCACCGCCGCGTCGATGTGCTTGCGCAGGATCGCCTGCATATCCGCCGGCAGGCGCCCGATCGAGGCACTGTTGCCGAGCATCCAGAAGCCATCCCACACGTGATTGGTCAGCGAGCAGTACTTCTGCACTTCATACAGCTTGGCCGTCGACACCAGGGTCATGGGGTTCTCCTGCCCTTCGACGATGCGGGTCTGCAAGGCCGAATACACCTCGGCGAAGTTGATGCTGGTCGGCGCAGCATCCAGGGCGCGGAAGATCGACATGATGATCGGGCTAGGCGGAACACGCAGCTTCATGCCGCGCAGGTCGTCCGGGCTTGCGACCGGCCGGGTGCTGGTGGTGGTGACGCGAAAGCCGTTGTCCCACATGTGGTCGAATGCGAACAGGGTGCCGGTCTTGGCGATCTCCGCACGCACATGCTCGCCCAAGGCACCGTCCATGGCGCTCCACACTTGCTGGTAGTCCTTGAACGCAAAGCCCACAGCGCTGATCTGCACCGATGGAACCAGGGTGCCCAGGATCACGGGCGAGAGGGAAAACAGATCGACCGCACCGGAGCGCACCTGAGCAAGGGTATCGGTGTCGCTGCCCAGCTGGCTGCTTGGAAACACCTGCACCACCAACGCGCCGTTGGTCTCCTCCTTGATGGCCTTGGCCATGGCCCGAGCACGCACGTTCATGGGGTGGCTGATGGGCAGGTTGTTGGCAAACTTGAGTTTGAAGTCGGCAGCCCGGGCGCCAGTGCTGTAGAGGCCCAGGCCGGCAGCGGCGACGGCGGCCGATGCCAGGGAGGCCGTCTTGATGAAGGAACGGCGGGTGAAATCGCTCATGAAGCTCTCCTGACCTATTTGTTCTTATTGATCGAGTGGGATACGGCGATGGTGCAGATGACATTGCAATTGAGGTGCCACACTCAAGCGGGTGCACGGGATAGCGTAGTGGGCATCCACAAAGCGCGCTTAACTGACTGATTTTGAAGTGCTAAATAAAATCTCCTGGGGCGTGGTGCTGCGCCAATGGGCATTTCGGGCCTGCTTGAGGGTGTAACAGGTGTCTCCCTTGAGTGTCGCCTGCCACGTCAATGCGACACCTGTAGCACGTGTTCGCTACCCGCAGCCACCGTCGAACGTGCCACGAATGCGCATGGCAGAGCGCTTGCCGCAGGCCTGGCACCGTTCTTGCCATCGACCTCGCCAACCCCGAGCGAGGATTACTCTCATGCATTCACCCCTCATCAACGGCTGGTACCACGCCCCCTTCGGCAAGTTTCCCGACATCGACCCCGAGCGCATGATGGCTGACGCGGCCCTGGGCGCCCTCGACCACGCAGGGCTCGATGCGCAGCAGATCGATTCGGTACACGTAGGCCACTTCAATGCAGGGTTTCTCTACCAGGACTTTCCATCCGCGCTGCTCGCCAATCACTTGCCAGCGCTGCGTTTCACCCCGGCCGTGCGCGTGGAGAACGCCTGTTCCACCGGTTCGGCAGCCATTCACTCGGCCTTGCACGCCGTACTGAGCGGACAATCGCGCCATGCCCTGGTGGTGGGTTTTGAAAAAATGAACAGCCTGCCTACCGCCGAGGTGGGCAAGATCCTGCTCAAATGTTGCTACACCCCCGAAGAAGCCAACATCGAGAACGGCTTTGCCGGGGTGTTCGGCAACATCGCCAGCGCCTACTTCGAACGCTACGGTGATCAGTCCGATGCACTGGCCATGATCGCCGCCAAGAACCACGCCAACGGCGCACTCAACCCGTATGCGCACATGCGCCGCGACGTGGGCTACGACTTCTGCCGCACACCTTCGGACAAGAACCCCTTCGTGGCGGGCCCCCTCAAGCGCAGTGACTGCTCGCTGATCAGCGACGGCGCGGCCGCCCTGGTGATCAGCAGGGGCGATCAACCGACCGGGGGCGGTCAAGCCGTTCGTTTTCGCGCGGCCGTCCAGGTCAACGACTACCTGCCATTGTCACGGCGCGACCCCACGGTCTTCGAAGGCGCTGCACGGGCCTGGCAGCAGGCGCTGAGCCAGGCGCGCCTCACACTGGACGACCTGTCCCTGGTGGAGACCCATGACTGCTTCACCATTGCCGAGCTGCTCGAATACGAGGCCATGGGCCTGGCCGAGCGCGGTCAAGGCGCACGGGTGATCGCCGAGGGCGTGAGCCGCAAGGACGGCAGGCTCCCGATAAACCCCTCCGGCGGCCTCAAGTCCAAGGGCCACCCCATTGGTGCGACCGGCGTTTCGATGCACGTGATGGCGGCCATGCAGCTCACCGGTCAGGCCGGCGACATGCAACTGCCGCGCGCAGACCGGGCTGGCGTGTTCAACATGGGCGGGGCGGCCGTGACCAACTACGTGAGCATTCTGGAGAGCGTACGATGAACGGAATCGACAATGTCATGAACCTGGGGGAGCTGCTGGGCCAGGTGGCTCGGCGTTTGCCTGACCTGCCGGGCTTCATTCGCGGCGAGCAACAGGTGTCCTGGCGTCAACTGCTGCACCGTGTAGACAGCGTCGCTGCCGCGCTGCGTGCACGCGGCCTGGGCAAGGGCGACCGCTTGCTGGTGCACTCGCGCAACAACCTGCCGCTGTTCGAAAGTGCCTGGGTGGCCTTTCGCCTGGGAATGGTCTGGGTGCCCACCAATGTGCGCATCACCCCCCCTGAAGCTGCCTACCTGGGCAGTTCCAGCGGCGCAGTGGCGATGCTCTACGACGAGGGCTTTGAGCATTACGTGGACGCTGTGCGCCAGGCATCACCGGCACTGCGGACCGTGATTGCCATGGCTGCGCCCCGCGCGGGTGAACTGGCCTACGATGCCCTGCTCGATGAAGGCGCCCCGCTTCAGCCTGGTTTTCGCCCGGCTGAGGTGAACTACAACGATCCGCTGTGGTTCTTCTACACCTCCGGCACCACCGGGCACCCCAAGGCAGGGGTACTGACCCACGGGCAAATGGCGTTCGTGGTCAACAACCACCTGGCCGACCTGATGCCCTGCCTGAGCCAGCAGTCACGCTCGCTGGTGCTGGCCCCCTTGTCCCACGGGGCCGGTATCCATGCACTGGTCAACGTAGCCCGGGGTGCTGCCTGCGTACTCCCTGTCGGGGACCGGCTGGACTGTGACGAGGCCTGGCGCCTGGTGCAGCAGCACCGTATCGACAACCTGTTCACGGTGCCGACCATCGTCAAGATGCTTACCGAAGACCCGGCCGTCAGCCGTTACGATCACAGCAGCCTGCGCTACGTGATCTACGCAGGTGCCCCCATGTACCGCGCCGACCAGTGCCATGCGCTACGCACATTGGGCAAGGTGCTGGTGCAGTATTACGGCCTAGGCGAAGTCACCGGCAACATCACGGTGCTGCCCGCCGACTGCCATGATGCCGACGATGGCCCCCAGGCCAAGGTCGGTTCCTGCGGCTACCCACGCACCGGCATGCAGGTGGCCATACTCGATGAACAAGGCCGCGAGCTGCCCACCGGTACGGACGGCGAAATCTGCGTGCGCGGCCCGGCCGTGTTCGCCGGCTACTACAACAACCCCCAGGCCAATGCCGAATGCTTCCGCCATGGCTGGTTCCATACCGGCGATCTGGGGCATGTGGACGAGCACGGTTTCCTGTTCATCACCGGGCGCGCCTCGGACATGTACATCTCCGGCGGCTCGAACGTGTACCCGCGCGAAGTGGAGGAAGCGTTGCTGACCCACCCTGCTGTCACCGAAGTGGCCGTGCTCGGCATGCCGGACGACAAATGGGGCGAATGTGGTTGCGCGGTGATCGTCACCACTGCCCAGGTCAGCGATGACCAACTGCTCGCGCACCTGGAGCCCCGCTTGGCACGCTACAAATGGCCCAAGCAGTTTGTACGCTGGCATGAGATGCCAAAGTCCGGCTACGGCAAGATCGTCAAGAAACACATCCGCACGTTGCTCGAGACCGGCACGGAGCAACCGGCATGACGCCCCATTTCGAACTGCGCGGCGGGGTGCGCCACTTCAACCATGCAGGCCCGGCCCGCCTACCCAGGCTGCTCGACTGTGAAGTCGCGTGCAGCCAGGAGTTGCGCGTCGAGCTTGCCCCCGGCAGCCAGGTGGGCGAAAGCCTGCTGTCAGTGCTCGAGCGCTGTCGCTACCAGAGTGCAGTCGGCCGCGTGTTGTGGGGCAGCGCGTGCACCTTGGCCTACCACCGCATGGTGACCACAAGCGACAGCCAACGCCCTTACGACTACGGCAAGCCCGTGGTGCTTACAGGCCCTGTCACCTTCATCAGTGGTGCATTGACTGTCGGCAGGGATGCCAGCGGCGCCCCGCTGCTGCATTGCCATGCCGGCATGCTCGACAGCCTTGGGCAACAGCACGGCGGGCATCTGGTATTGCAGCGAGTCGTGGTCGGTAGCGAACCCCTGGTACTGCGGCTATGCCTGTTCGAGCATGTCGCCTACCAGGTACAGCCAGACACCGAGACCCAATTCAACCTGCTGCACCCTGTGCTCAAGGAGGCCTCATGACACCTGCCCTGCCCTCTACTACCACGCAGGTCCAGCAAGGCCGTCTCGGGCGGCTGGTGGTCGCCCGCCTAAAGCCCAACGAGGATGTGATCGACAGCGCCGAAGCCCTCTGCGCCAGCCACGGCATCGCCTGCGCCGTGGTCCGTGGCGGGCTGGGCAGCCTGATCGACGGCGAACTGCGTTACCACGGCGAGCGCGGCCATCATGCCATTCATGTACCCGGGCCTGGTATCGAGATCCTCAGCCTGAGCGGTGAGGTCATCGCCGGCCGAAGCCACCTTCAGGCCGTGCTCGCCGACGCCGACGGCAAGCTCTTCGCCGGCTGCCTGCAACGGGGTCGGAACCTGTCCTTCATTACCGTGGAGCTCACCCTGCAGGAGTGGCTGCCGGACTGACTGCCCACACTGCAGCACCCTTGGCGCCCGCTCTCTGGGCGCCTATCACCCTCAGGAAGAAAACAATGACAAGAAAGCCCTACGTGCCCCTGTACCTACTCACCTTGACCACCCTGGCCGTTCCGGCTGCCAAGGCGGCCTTCATCGAGGACGGCAAAGCCAACCTGCACCTGCGCAACTACTATTTCAATAACGATTACCGCGACCGCCCCGGCCCTGCCGGCCAGAGCAAGACGGCCGAATGGGCGCAGGGCTTCATGCTCGACTACAAGTCCGGTTTCACCGACGGTACCGTGGGGTTCGGCGTTGACGCCCTTGGCTTGCTGGGCCTACGCCTGGATGGCGGTGCAGGCAATCACCGAGGCAGTTCGATGATTCCGGATGCCAGCGATGGCAGCGCGGTGGACGAATGGAGTCGCCTGGGCTTGACCGGCAAGGTCCGTTTTTCCCAGACCGAGGCACGCTACGGTACGCTGCAACCGAAACTGCCGATTCTGGTGGCCAACGATGGGCGCTTGCTACCGCAGACCTTCGAAGGCGGGATCGTCACCTCGAAAGAAATCGATGGCCTGACCCTGACCGGAGGCCGCCTGGAGCATACCACCGGCCGGGGCTCGACCAACCGCTCAGGCCTGGCCGTGGCGGGGGGTACACGCGAGAGTAATGCGTTTGTGTTTGCCGGGGCCGATTACCAGCTCACCCCCGCCTTGAAGCTGCAATATTACGGCGCCCAGCTGGAGGATTACTATGTCCAGCATTTTGCGGGGCTCGTGCACACCTGGGCCCTGAGCGACAACCAGTCGCTGACCACCGACCTGCGCTACTTCAAGACCGACGCGGATGGACGCAACGACTCAGCCAGCGGGCGCGCGGCAGGGTATCGCGTCACCGGCCTGGGCGATACCGCAGGCAAAATCGACAATGATACCTGGAGTGCCATGTTCACCTACGCCATAGGTGGCCACTCGGTCTTGCTTGGCCATCAGCGTGTCTCGGACAGTGGCAACTTCGTGCAGATCAACCAGGGCAATACAGGCGAAGGCGCAGCTGGCTCGAGCCTGTATCTGTTCACCGACCGGCTGGTGACCAGTTTCACCCGTGCAGGTGAACGCACCACCTTCGGCCAATACAGCTACAACTTTGCGGCATTGGGCATGCCCGGCCTGATTGCCTCGCTCACCTACCTCAAGGGCACGCACATCCGCACCGCTGCCGGCGGTGACGAAAAGGAATGGGAACGTGACATCGCCCTGGACTATGTGGTGCAGGACGGTGCGCTCAAGGGGCTTGGCTTGAGCTGGCGCAACGGCATGCTGCGCAGTGGGTTGCCCAGCGAGTGGGCACAGGATCAGAACCGGGTGACCGTCAGCTACACCGTGCCGTTGTTCTAGGGCACGGATGTCCGTGTTCAAGCAGCCTTGTGTGTGCTCAGCCTTGTGTGTGCTCAGCCTTGTGTGTGCTCAGCCTTGTGTGGGAGCGGCCTCGCGCCGCGATGGGGCGCGAAGCGGCCCCAGGATTTCAGCGTCGCCGCTAACGTTGCCGGGGCCGCTTTGCGGCCCATCGCGGCGCAAGGGCCGCTCCCACA
>NZ_JBICKJ010000092.1:0-4072 GCF_043104125.1 Pseudomonas sp. xss_4 | reverse complement strand
TCAAGATCAACAGCAACAGCAACAGCAACAGCAACAGTAATAGGCATCGAGCATCTTATCCTGGCCGATACCACGAGCTGGAATGTCATGGTTATGTATTATAAAAAGAAAGGGTGGTATGAACTAGCAATGCCACACAACTTGCATCTTATAGAGATTGGCAACCTGTCTCATTTGTATGCGGAAATTTGCCTTGCACCGCACTCAAAAGCCAACGGATTCCGGGTAGAGGCGGTCTTGCCGGTACGGCGCCCCTGAACCAGCGGGTCCCACAACAGCCCCACTTGGCCCGCATCCCTCGAATGCGCCACAATACCCATCATTTGCGGAGCCCTTCATGACCGACCTCACCCCTGATGCCACCCTCGACGCCACCGGCCTCAACTGCCCAGAGCCGGTGATGATGCTGCACCAGCACGTGCGCGCCCTCGCCGCCGGCGGCCTGCTGAAAGTCATCGCCACCGACCCCTCGACCCAACGCGACATCCCCAAGTTCTGTACCTTCCTGGGCCACCAACTGCTGGAACAACAGGAAGCCGCCGGCACCTTCCTCTACTGGATCCGCAAGAAAGCCGACTGAGCCGCTCTGGAACACGCTCCGCGTTGAGCCTACACTGCGTTCCCCAGACAGGAGAGCGCCATGCTGATAGTTGCCGACGAAAACATCCCTTTGCTCGATGCCTTCTTCCAAGGGTTTGGCGAGATTCGTCGCTATCCTGGGCGTAGCTTCGACGCCGCCAGCGTCCGGGAGGCCGACATCCTGCTGGTCCGCTCCGTGACCAAGGTCGATCGGCAACTGCTAGAAGGCAGTCGCGTGCGGTTCGTGGGTACCTGCACCATCGGCACCGATCACCTCGATCTCGACTACTTCGAACAAGCGGGTATCCGCTGGAGCAGTGCACCCGGTTGCAACGCCCGGGGTGTGGTGGACTATGTGCTGGGCAGCCTGCTGACCCTCGCTGACCTTGAGGGTGCATCACTGCACGAGCGCGTCTACGGCGTGGTGGGTGCAGGCGAAGTAGGTGGGCGGCTGGTGGGCGTGCTACGCGCCCTGGGGTGGAAGGTGATGGTCTGCGATCCATTGCGCCAGGCCGCCGAAGGCGGTGACTACGTCGAGCTCGATACCCTGCTGCAAGCCTGCGATGTCATCAGCCTGCACACACCCCTCGAACGCGGTGGCCAGTACCCGACCTGGCACCTGCTAGGCCCTACAGAACTGGCGAAACTGCGCCCCGGCGCCTGGCTGATCAACGCCAGTCGAGGGGCAGTGGTGGATAATGGCGCATTACGCACGCTCCTGCAGCAGCGCGATGACCTGCACGCGGTGCTGGACGTGTGGGAAGGCGAGCCCCAGGTCGATCTGCGGTTGGCCGACCTGTGTACCGTCGCCACCCCCCACATCGCCGGCTATAGCCTCGATGGCCGTCAGCGTGGCACCGCCCAGATCTATCGCGCCTTGTGTCAACACCTGGGCGTGGATGAGCGCATTCAACTGGCCGACCTGTTGCCGCGCCCGCCAGTCGCGCAGATTGAGTTGGACGCTGAGGCCGATCTGCAATGGGCACTGGCCATGCTATGCCGCGCCGTCTACGATCCGCGCCGCGATGATGCCGATTTGCGCCGCAGCCTGAGCGAAGACGCGCAGCAGCAACGTGCGGCTTTCGACCTATTGCGCAAACACTATCCGCCACGCCGTGAAATCGAAGGGCTATCCGTGCGCATCCGTGGTAACTCGCCCCAGCTTGCGCAGCTGATTGACGCTATCGGAGCAAAAAGGGTCTGACGCTCGGGGTTGCCCCAGGGCAAAGCAGCACGCATAAAAAACCCGGCGCTTGCGCCGGGTCAGGAATAAGGTGATCAGTTTTTCTGCGAGCGCTCGACCCGGCTTTCTTCCAAGGCCTTGCAGGCCTGCTGGATCATCTGCTCGGTGATCGGTACCTCCCGCCCTTGGGCGTCGATCAGCGCGCCGCTTGCCTGGGGGGACGGTGCGTGACGGGGCGTGTGGTGTTCGCGGTTATGGTGCAAGCTCATGCAGGGTCTCCTCTTCAGATGACGTCTGGTATCAACCTTGCGCCTGGCAGATCGTCGACGCGGGTGCGGCGCAACCTGAGGCTGGGCCATAGTCCACCAGAGATGGCGAACAAGTGCCAGAGCGCGGTTAGAACAATAGGCTATAGCCGCGCCAGACAGTTCCGTGCTGCGGCATGAATGGTAGGCTGCATGTTCCGCCTTCGAGAGCAGATCCATGGCCTCTACAACTCCGCGCCCCAGCCGCGCTTTGCGCCTCGGTTGGCATTTTCTTCGCCCATATCGGCGGCGCCTGGTGCTGGCCTTGCTGGCACTGGTGGTGACTGCCGGCATCACCCTGTCCATGGGACAAGGCATCCGCCTGCTGGTGGATCAGGGGTTCATGACCGGTTCCGTCCATCAGCTCAACCAGACCCTTGGCCTCTTCCTGCTGCTGGTGCTGGCCCTGGCGGTAGGGACCTTCAGCCGGTTCTACCTCGTCTCCTGGATAGGTGAGCGGTGCGTGGCGGACATTCGTCGCGCCGTTTTTGACCATCTGCTCGAGCTTCATCCGGGTTTTTTCGAAGACAACCGCAGCTCGGAAATACAGTCTCGGTTGACGGCCGACACTACGTTGCTGCAATCGGTGATTGGCTCGTCCCTGTCCATGTGCCTGCGTAATGCGCTGATGGTGGTGGGGGGTGTGGTCTTGCTGTTCATCACCAACCCGAAACTGACCAGCATCGTGGTCGTGGCATTGCCGGTGGTGCTGGCCCCGATCCTGCTGTTCGGTCGTCGTGTGCGCAGCCTCTCCCGCCAGAGCCAGGACCGGGTGGCAGATGTGGGTAGCTATGTGGCCGAAACCCTGGGCCAGATCAAGACCGTGCAGGCCTACACCCATCAAGCCCACGACCGGGCACTGTTCGCCGAGACGGTGGAGTCGGCATTTGCAGTGGCCCGCCAGCGCATTACGCAGCGGGCCTGGCTGATTACCGTGGTGATTGTGCTGGTGCTAGGCGCTATCGGCGCAATGCTGTGGGTCGGCGGCCTGGACGTTATCGCCGGGCGTATGTCGGGGGGTGAGTTGGCGGCGTTCGTGTTCTACAGCCTGGTAGTGGGCAGTGCGTTCGGCACACTCAGCGAGGTGATTGGCGAGCTCCAGCGTGCTGCTGGAGCAGCAGAGCGCATAGCCGAATTACTGGCAGCGCAAAGCCAGATTCTGGCGCCATCCAGTGCGCGGCGGCTGGCGGGAGGCCGTGCACGGGGCTGCCTGGCGTTGCAGCGCGTGGTGTTTGCCTATCCCTCGCGACCCGAGCACAAGGCTATCGATGACCTGAGCCTGGCCATCCAGGCAGGCCAGATGCTTGCATTGGTCGGTCCCTCCGGTGCGGGTAAATCCACCCTGTTCGACCTGCTTCTGCGGTTCTATGACCCTCAGCACGGGCAGATTCTGCTCGATGACCACCCCATCGACCAACTCGACCCCGACCACCTTCGCCAGCAGTTTGCATGGGTCGCACAGCAACCGGCACTGTTTCGAGGTACGGTGGCGGACAACATTGCCTACGGACGCCCTGGCGCTTGCCTGGCCGACATCGAAGCAGCCGCGCGCGCAGCCCATGCCGACGGGTTCATACGCCAGTTGCCGCAGGGCTACCAGACTTGCCTGGGGGAGGGCGGGGTGGGTTTATCCGGTGGGCAGCGCCAACGGTTGGCGATTGCCCGTGCGTTGCTGGTGGATGCCCCGATCCTGCTGCTTGACGAGGCGACCAGCGCGCTCGACGCTCACAGTGAGCACCTGATCCAGCAAGCTTTGCCGCGCCTGATGGCGGGGCGGACAACGGTGGTGATCGCGCACCGTTTGGCCACGGTACAACACGCCGACCGCATTGCCGTGGTCGACCAAGGCAAAGTAGTCGCCACTGGGACCCACAGTGAGCTGATTGAAGCCAGCCCGTTGTATGCACGGCTGGCAGCGCTGCAATTTACGTCCGCTTGAAAGGCTGGCCCGCTGGTGCGCGATGCAGGTATGAGCCTGAGTCGTGAACAACAAAAAACCCGCACA
>NZ_JBICKJ010000091.1:0-120173 GCF_043104125.1 Pseudomonas sp. xss_4 | reverse complement strand
CGGTCGCCGGGCTTTTCAGGTGCGCAGCGTTGCAAGCCAGGCTTACAGGATGCTCAGCGGGTACTCCACGATCAGGCGCAGCTCGTCCAGCGATGGGGAGCCGTAGTAGACGCCATCGGAAGAACGGTAGGTGGCTTGACGAACGCGGAAGCTCAGGTCCTTGGCAGGGCCCTCTTGCATCACGTACTTGATGTCGATGTCGCGTTCCCATTCCTTGCCGTTGCTGGTGGTGCCGGTGTCGGCGCCGCTGCCACGCACGTAGCGGGTCATGAAGCTCAGGCCTGGAATGCCGTACTCGGCGAAGTTCAGGTCGTAGCGAGCCTGCCAGGACTTCTCGCCTTCGGCGTTGAAGTCGGAACGGGCCACGGAGTTGGCCAGGAACACGGTGCCGCCACCGTCGACGCCGTAGCCATAGTCGCCGTCGCCGGTCACTTTCTGGTAGGCCAGGGTGAAGGTATGGGCGCCGATGTTGTACGCACCGGACAGGCTGAACGCACGGTTGTCGAGCTTGGTCACGCCGTCTTTTTCGGCGCGCTGCAGGCCTTGGCCGTCGCTCTTGGTGTCATAGAAGTTGAAGTCGAACACCAGGCCTTGCTTGTCCGACAGCGGCAGCGCCCAGTTGACGTTGGCGTAGTATTTGCGCCAGTAGTCTTCGACCTTGGAGTAGTACAGGCTGGTGGACAGGCTGTCGGTGAAGGCATAGGTGCCGCCGAATACGTCGGCTTCTTTCAGGCGCAGGCTGTCACGGTTGGTCTGTTCCTGACCGGTCAGGCTGGTGAAGCGACCCGCGTGCAGGGTCAGGCCCTTGATGTCGTTGCTGGTCAGCAACGCGCCCTGGGCGATTTCCGGCAGCAGGCGGCTGTCGTCGGTGGCGAACACTGGCAGGGCAGTGAACTGGTCGCCGACTTTCAGTACGGTGTCGGAGATACGGAATTTAACCGCGCCGCCACCCTTGGAGTAGTCATCCTGTGCACGGCCGTCCGAGCCGTTCGGGAACAGGCCGGTGCCAGCACGGCCCTTGCCGCTGTCCAGTTTCAGGCCGAGCATACCAATGGCGTCGATACCCACGCCCACGGTGCCCTGGGTGAAGCCCGACTCATAAGTACCCACGAAGCCGAGGCCGGTTTCTTCACGGCGGCTCTGGCCGCCTTCGTTGTTGCGGAAATCACGGCTGAAATACAGCATGCGAGTTTTGACGCTCAGCTTGCTGTCTTCAATGAAACCTTTGGACTCATCCTGCGAAGAGGCCAGTGCCATCTGCGAGGACCCCGCCGAAACGGCCAGGGCGATCATGCTCCACTTCATCACGCGCATCGTGACTTGCTCCTTTGGTTTTTTTAGGAAGAGTACCGCTGCATCCAGGTGTTCTAGTTATAGGGTGCAGCTCTTTCTTGTTATGTCGGCGAAAATGTATAGCACGCTGAAGGTCGTTGGCGATATGGCGTAAAGCACTCTTGATGGAACTTTTTGGCCGTGTCGCTGTCGGGCAATTCAGCGTCGCATCCGAGGGTGGTGACGCCCGGTGTGCAGGTGTTTCAGAGAGCATGCCGACTTGGGGTGAAGGCAATGCAACAAGCGTGCTCAACTTGGGCTGGCATTGATGAATTTTTCACAAAATTTTCAGGAATTCGTTTCAACCGCCGTAAACACGGGGGTTGGTCGGACTGCACCTCAAGCCCGCCCGGCCGGGCTATTCAGTTGGCTAGCTTGCTATCAAAGTCAATGTGTTACCGCAACATGTTAATGCGGTGTCAATTGTGGTGGGCTAGGGAGTCAGTTGACGTGGCGAAGCACCTTATTGGTGCGAAAAGTAGCGCTGTGTTACCGCAATTGCGCAAGGTATCCTTGCTGCCGTTTTTACCGCCACCCGTGCGGGTCGCTTTGCCTGAAGGAGGTACGCCGTGTTCGTTCTTGATCCACGCTTGCAGCAGGACACTTGGGTGCTGGGCGATTTCGCCCTGTGCCAGTTGCTGCTGAGCCGAGATGCCAACTACCCCTGGTTCATCCTGGTGCCCCGCCGTGCCGAGGTCAGCGAACTGTTCGACCTGAGCCTGGATGACCAGCACCTGCTCTGGCAGGAAACCACGCAGCTTGCCGAGGCGCTCAAGCGCAGCTACGGGGCTGACAAGATGAACGTGGCGACGCTGGGCAATGTGGTCAGCCAAATGCACATGCACGTGATCGTTCGCCAGCACGATGATGTGGCCTGGCCTGCACCGGTCTGGGGCAAATGCCCGGCCGTGGCCTATACCGACGCACAAGTACAGGCGATACGCGCCCGCGTACGAAATCTACACCTCGAAGGTTTCCAGGAGGCCGCCGATGTCGCTTGAGCCGAGAATGATCGAGCTGGAAACGCGCCAGGCATTCCAGGACGACACCCTGCAGGCGCTCAACGATGTGGTGGTCGAGCAAGGGCGCGTGATCGAGCGGCTGCAGTTGCAGATGGCCGAGTTGATCAAACGTTACGAAGAGATAGCAGGTCAGTATGGCAGCGAGGGTGAAGAGGCGCCGCCGCCTCACTATTGATCATCTGGTCCTCAGGCCTGTCGCACCCATGGGCGAAGCGACAGGCCTGGTTTCAACGTGTTGAAGCCTGCTCGCCTGTCAGCGGCGCGTGACGGGGACCACATCCTCGGCCTGCAGGCCCTTGTCGCGGTGCATGACCGAGAACTCGACGCGTTGACCCTCTACCAGGACGCGATGGCCCTCGCCGCGGATGGCGCGAAAGTGCACGAAGATGTCATCGCCTGAGTCCCTGGAAATGAACCCGAACCCCTTGGACGTATTGAACCACTTGACCGTGCCCATATCTCGGTTGCCGGCCTCCGTCAGTGGCTGTTGGCTGCTGCGTACCTTGCGCGTGCCCTGGGCAAAGCCTGCGCCCAGGTGCAGGACCACGGCCAGAGCGGCGCACACCAGCGCCGCGAGGTTGCCAAGCTCCGGTCGAGCCAGCACGGTAAGGGTCTGCAGCACCACGGCCACCACCAGCAGGGCGCAGGCCAGGTATTGCAGCTGCTGCCTGGCACCTCGGTAGTACAGCGGCAGGACAGGCGCCAGGATCAGGTTGAGCAAGCCGAACAGGGCCAGGTAGACCGCGTCGGGTTGTTGCAGGAAAGGCGTTGCCTCGGTTTTAAGACTGGGTATGAACGCTAGCAGCAAGGCTGCCGCGCCTGTCACCAGGTGGACGATCTTGAACATGGGATTGGCTCACATTGATTGAAGCTGATCACGGGAAGAGCTGACGGCCCGGTGCGCATGAAGTGTTGGCGCGAACACGTGGCCTTCAGCCTATGCATTCGGCAATTGCAGTCCGCACGAATGGCACGCTGCCTATTTAACCGTAAACCTGCAGGCTACTCAAACTGCACCCGGCGCCCTGTGCCTGCGGCCACCTGACAGAGGCGCGGCGCTCAGAGTGTTGCTAAAGTGGTCGGCACCCGCTTGGGTTTCACGTTTTCCGAAGGGGAGCATCATGGCAATCGATATCGGCATCAGTGAAGAAGATCGCAAGTCCATCGTCGATGGGCTTTCCCGCCTGCTTTCAGATACCTACGTGCTGTATCTGAAAACCCACAACTTCCATTGGAACGTCACCGGGCCCTCGTTCCGTACGCTGCACCTGATGTTCGAGGAGCAGTACAACGAGCTGGCGCTGGCGGTGGACGCCATTGCCGAGCGCATCCGCGCCCTGGGGTTCCCGGCGCCTGGGTCCTACGCGTTCTACGCCAAGCACTCTTCGATCAAGGAAGAGGAGGGGGTTCCCCCAGCCGACGAGATGATCCGGCAACTGGTGCAAGGGCAGGAAGCGGTAGTGCGCACCGCCCGCAGTATCTTCCCAGCGGTTGACAAGGTCAGCGATGAACCCACCGCCGATCTGCTGACCCAGCGCATGCAGGTCCACGAAAAGACTGCATGGATGCTGCGCGTGTTGCTCGACGAGAAATAGCCGGACCGTGCCGGCAGGCCTGCCCAGGGTGACTGGGCCGGCCTGCCGGTTTCTGTGCGGGAAGGGTTTGCCGCTGCTCTGCACTGGCGCGTTCGGCGCTTGATACACCCCTTGGTTCAATCATCAGGAGGTGTGCAGATGGCTCAGTCTGGCAAGCGGACGGCAGGTCAGGGGCGCTGGCCCGGCAAACAATGCGTCGACCCATTCACGGCAGATTTCGACATGTTGCAGACCCAGCCTGTTTCCCGCTCGGTGCGGCTCAATGGTTTTTCCACCTGTCTGCGCCTTGAAGCCGTGTATTGGGGTATCCTCGAGCGCATTGCCGCTGCCAACCAGTGCTCGGTCAGTGCGGTGTTGTCCTACGTCGACCGTGAGGTGCACCTGCGCCAGGGGGGCGTGCGCAACTTCAGCGGGCTGATACGGGTGATCTGCGTTGCCTGGTTGCAGCAGCCACCGACGTCGCACTGATTGCCCGGCGGGCTGCGCAGCGCTGGTTAACCATATATAATCCCGCCTTTTGCTGCCCAGGCAGCCAGCGTTATGGTTGACGAGAGACATCCATGCCCCTTTACGACTATCAATGTGCGTCCTGCGAGCACCGTATGGAAGTGCTGCAGAAAATCAGCGCCGCGCCGCTCACCGATTGCCCGGCCTGCCAGGCGCCGGCGATGAAGAAACTGCTGTCGGTACCCGGCTTTCGCCTGAGCGGTAACGGCTGGTACGAAACCGACTTCAAGACCGGTGCGAAAAAGAATCTGGCAGGCGGCGACAAGGCCGACTGAGTTGAATGCTATGACCGGGTCTTGCAGTATTAGCCCTCCGGGCGGCCAAGGCCTCCATCGAATACACGAATCACGAGAAGCGAAACCACCATCATGATGCGCAGCCATTATTGCGGCCAACTGAACGAGAGCCTGGACGGCCAGGAAGTCACCCTTTGCGGCTGGGTCCATCGTCGCCGGGACCACGGCGGGGTGATCTTCCTCGACATCCGTGACCGCGAGGGCATGGCCCAGGTCGTTTTCGATCCGGATCGCGCCGACACCTTCGCCGCAGCAGACCGTGTGCGCAGCGAGTATGTCGTGCAGATCACCGGCAAGGTCCGCCGTCGCCCGGAAGGTGCGGTGAACAGCAACATGGCCTCCGGTGCCATCGAAATCCTCGGCTACCAGCTCAATGTGCTGAACGAAGCCGAAACCCCGCCGTTCCCGCTGAACGAATACTCCGACGTTGGTGAAGAAACGCGTCTGCGCTACCGCTTCATCGACCTGCGTCGCCCTGAGATGGCCGACAAGCTGCGCCTGCGTTCGCGCATCACCAGCAGCATTCGACGCTTTCTCGACGAAAACGGCTTCCTCGACGTGGAAACGCCGATCCTGACCCGCGCCACCCCTGAAGGCGCGCGCGACTACCTGGTGCCAAGCCGTACCCACGCCGGTAGCTTCTTCGCCCTGCCGCAGTCGCCGCAGCTGTTCAAGCAGTTGCTGATGGTCGCCGGTTTCGATCGTTACTACCAGATTGCCAAGTGCTTCCGCGACGAAGACCTGCGTGCCGATCGCCAGCCGGAATTCACCCAGATCGACATCGAGACCAGCTTCCTGGACGAGTCCGAGATCATGGGCCTGACCGAGAGCATGATCCGCAAGCTGTTCAAGGAAGTGCTGGACCTGGAATTCGGCGAATTCCCGCACATGACCTTCGAGGAAGCCATGCGTCGCTATGGCTCCGACAAGCCAGACCTGCGCATCCCGCTGGAGCTGGTTGACGTCGCCGACCAGCTCAAGGACGTGGACTTCAAGGTATTCGCCGGCCCCGCCAACGATCCTAAATGCCGCGTCACCGCGCTGCGCCTGCCAGGCGGCGCCAGCATGCCGCGCAGCAAGATCGACGAATACACCAAGTTCGTCGGCATCTACGGTGCCCGTGGCCTTGCCTACATCAAGGTCAACGAGCGTGCCAAGGGCGTTGAAGGTCTGCAGTCGCCGATCGTCAAGAACATCCCCGAGGCCAATCTCAACACCATCCTCGACCGCGTGGGCGCCGTTGACGGCGACATCGTGTTCTTCGGTGCCGACAAGTTCAAGGTGGTCAGCGAAGCGCTGGGCGCCCTGCGTATTCGTCTGGGTCACGACTTCGAACTGTTCACCTGCGAGTGGGCGCCGATGTGGGTCGTCGATTTCCCCATGTTCGAAGAAAACGAAGACGGCAGCTTCACCGCGCTGCACCACCCGTTCACCGCGCCCAAGTGCACGCCCGAGGAACTGGAAGCCAACCCGGCCACGGCCCTGTCCCGTGCCTATGACATGGTGCTCAACGGCACCGAACTCGGTGGCGGCTCGATCCGTATCCACCGCAAGGAAATGCAGCAGGCCGTGTTCCGCCTGCTGGGTATCGAGGCGGCGGAACAGGAAGAGAAGTTCGGCTTCCTGCTCGATGCCCTGAAGTTCGGTGCACCGCCTCACGGTGGCCTGGCCTTCGGCCTGGATCGCCTGGTCATGCTGATGACCGGCGCCCAGTCGATTCGTGAAGTGATTGCCTTCCCGAAAACCCAGAGCGCCGCGTGTGTCATGACCCAGGCGCCGGGCATGGTCGATGCCAAGGCATTGCGTGAGCTGCACATCCGTCTGCGCGAGCAGACCAAGGTCGAGTAATCGGCCCGGGCGCAGCCGGCGGTTGCGCCCACGCGCTTTGGCGCAGTCTTTCCACGTTCCGCCCTTCGGGGCGGAACCTGTTTCTGTTACACGGATCGGGAGTCGTTATGGCGGGTCATTCCAAGTGGGCGAACATCAAGCACCGCAAAGAGCGCCAGGATGCCAAGAGGGGCAAGGTATTCACCAAGTGGATCCGCGAGCTGACAGTCGCTGCCAAGCAAGGCGGCCCGGACCCTGCCTCCAACCCGCGCCTGCGCCTGGCGCTGGACAAGGCCCTGGGCGCCAACATGAGCCGCGATATCATCGATCGCGCAGTGGCCCGTGGCGCCGGCACGAACGAAAGCGACAACGTCGAAGAGCTCACCTATGAAGGTTACGGGCCGGGCGGTGTAGCGATCATGGTCGAGGCCATGACCGATAACCGCAACCGCACAGCTGCAGCCGTGCGCCATGCCTTTACCAAGTGCGGGGGCAACCTGGGCACCGATGGCTCGGTCGCCTACCTGTTCGAGCGCAAGGGGCAGATCAGTTTTGCACCGGGCCTGGAGGAGGATGCCTTGATGGAGGCGGCGATGGAGGCCGATGCCGACGACGTGGTGGCCCACGAGGACGGCTCGTTTGACGTGTTCACCTCGTTCAACAGCTTCTACGCCGTGCGCAATGCCTTGGAAGAGGCCGGTTTCAAGGCGGCCGACGCCGAAATCGTGATGCAGCCGACCACCAGCGCCGAACTTGATCAGGAGGGCGCCGAGAAGGTACTCAAGCTGATCGACATGCTCGAAGACCTGGACGACGTACAGAACGTCTACTCCAATGCGCAGATTTCCGACGAGATCATGGAAAACCTCGGCTGAGGGCTTTCCGGCGCGCCATACTGACGCTTCCGGGCGTCGTACAGGCCCTTTCGCAGGGCACCCGTGGCACAGGTGGCGACACATGCGACCTGGCCAGGGGGTTGATCTGCGAAAGGGCCTGTACTGTTTGCACACCGCTTCACTTCAACGACAGGCGCTATGACTCTGATTCTAGGTATCGACCCCGGCTCGCGCATCACAGGTTATGGCGTCGTCCGCCAGACCGCACGTGGTTGCGAGTACGTGGCCTCAGGCTGCATCCGCACAGGCAGTGGTGAACTGCACGAGCGCTTGCAGATCGTGTTTCGGGGGGTCAGCGAAGTCATCGGCCAGCACGGCCCGGTGACCATGGGCATCGAGCGGGTGTTCATGGCCCGCAACGCCGATTCCGCCCTCAAACTGGGACAAGCCCGAGGCGCGGCCATCGTCGCCGCGGCTGAAGCAGGCTTGGAAATCGCCGAGTACAGCGCCACTCAGGTCAAGCAGGCGGTGGCCGGTACCGGCGGGGCGAACAAGGACCAGGTGATGATGATGGTCATGCACCTGCTCAAGCTGACCCAGAAGCCCCAGATCGATGCTTCCGACGCGCTGGCCATCGCCTTGTGCCATGCCCACACCCGTTCGAGTCTGGTGCCCCATGGGCTGTCGACGGCGCGTCGGCGCGGTGGGCGCTTGCGTCTGTAAGCGCTTCATGCGCTGATACACATTTTGTGCAGGTGGAGCGTCCGCCTGCCGTATTTGCTGATAGGGTTGAGCGGCCATCGAGCAGCTCCCCGTGAAAAGGATCGAAACGTGATCGGACGTTTGCGCGGCACCCTGGCGGAAAAGCAGCCGCCGCACCTCATCATCGACGTCAATGGCGTGGGCTACGAACTGGAAGTCCCTATGACGACGCTTTATCGCCTGCCCAAGGTCGGCGAACCGGTGACAGTGCACACACACCTTGTGGTGCGCGAAGACGCCCACCTGCTCTATGGCTTTGCCGAAAAGCGCGAGCGCGAATTGTTCCGCGAACTCATTCGGCTCAACGGTGTAGGCCCCAAGCTGGCCCTGGCACTGATGTCCGGGCTCGAGATCGATGAGCTGGTGCGCTGCGTCCAGGCCCAGGACGCCTCGGTGTTGGTACGCGTACCCGGCGTAGGCAAAAAAACAGCAGAGCGCCTGCTGGTCGAGCTCAAGGACCGCTTCAAGGCCTGGGAAACGTCACCGGCCATGTTCACGCTGGTGTCCGATGGCCCACTGCCGGCCGCCAGCGAGTCCAGCGCCGAGGCGGATGCGGTCAGCGCCCTGGTATCCCTGGGCTACAAGCCTCAGGAAGCGAGCAAGGCCATCGGCGCGATCAAGGACAAGTCGGGGCTTTCCAGTGAAGAGCTGATTCGTCGCAGCCTCAAGGGGATGATTACCAAGTGATCGAAGCCGACCGCCTGATCGCTGCCAGTGGCCGCGACCGCGAAGAAGTCCAGGATCGCGCCATCCGGCCATTGCGGCTGGAGGAGTACATCGGCCAGCCCGTGGTGCGCGAGCAGATGGCGTTGTTCATCCAGGCGGCGCGTGGGCGCAGCGAGTCGCTCGACCACACCCTGATCTTCGGGCCGCCAGGCCTGGGCAAGACCACCCTGGCCAACATCATCGCCCACGAAATGGGTGTGTCGGTCAAAAGCACCTCGGGGCCGATTCTCGAGCGCCCTGGCGACTTGGCCGCCATGCTGACCAACCTTGAGCCTCATGACGTGCTCTTCATCGATGAGATCCACCGGCTGTCGCCGATCGTCGAAGAAGTGCTCTACCCAGCCATGGAAGACTTCCAGCTCGACATCATGATCGGCGAAGGCCCGGCGGCCCGCTCGATCAAGCTCGACCTGCCACCTTTCACACTGGTCGGGGCCACGACGCGCGCCGGCATGCTCACCAACCCGCTGCGCGATCGTTTCGGTATCGTGCAGCGGCTGGAGTTCTACAGCGACAAGGACCTGGCCACCATCGTCAGCCGTTCGGCCAACATCTTGGGGCTGGTCATCGAGGACCTCGGTGCCTACGAGATCGCACGCCGTGCCCGTGGCACGCCGCGCATTGCCAACCGCTTGCTGCGGCGGGTACGCGACTACGCCGAGGTGCGCGGCAAAGGCCAGATCACCAAGGCCGTGGCCGACATGGCGCTCAACCTGCTGGACGTCGATGAGCGCGGCTTCGACCATTCCGACAGGCGCCTGCTGCTGACCATGATCGAGAAGTTCGACGGTGGCCCGGTCGGTGTCGACAACCTTGCCGCCGCCATCAGCGAAGAGCGTCACACCATCGAGGACGTGCTCGAGCCCTATCTCATCCAGCAGGGCTACATCATGCGCACCCCCCGTGGCCGTGTGGTGACCCGGCACGCCTACCTGCACTTCGGCCTGAATGTTCCCGGGCGGTTGGGGGAGGGCGCGGATTTTTCCGAGCCGGGTGATGAATGACAGATCGAAACACGCTTTTCGTGGTCCTACCGCTGGCATGCAGCGGGGGCGTTGGCACCTGGACATGAATGTTGAAAAACAGTTGCCAGAGCGGATTGGCAAGCCGAGGAGTAAGCACTAGAGTATGCGCGCGCAAAAAGGCCTGGAACCGTTCACACACCGTTGTCGCGTCTATTACGAAGATACCGATGCCGGTGGCGTGGTGTATTACGTCAACTACCTGAAATTCATGGAGCGCGCGCGCACCGAACGCTTGCGGCACCTGGGCTTTTCCCAGTCGCAACTGGCTGACGACAACCTGCTGTTCGTGGTCCATTCCAGCGAAGCGCGCTACCACGCGCCGGCGCGGCTGGACGATGAATTGCGGGTGACCGCGCACGTACTTGAACTCAATCGCGCCAGCTTGCACTTCGTGCAGCAAGTGTGGCGGGAAAGGGACGACACGCTGCTCTGCGAAGGGCGGTTCCTGATAGCCGCTGTGCGCGCCGACACTTTCAAACCCCGAGCCATACCTCCCCAGCTGCGCGACGCCTTTGCGGCAGACGGCTCGGGTAATCAATCGAATGCAGGAGAATAAGCGTGGAAGCTAACGTCGTCGACCATACCTCCATGTGGAGTCTGGTCAGTAACGCCAGCGTCGTGGTGCAGCTGGTGATGCTGACCCTGGTGGCCGCCTCGGTCACCTCGTGGATCATGATTTTCCAGCGCAGCACCATGCTGCGCGCCGGTCGTCGTGCGCTCGATGCTTTCGAGGAGCGCTTCTGGTCGGGTATCGACCTGTCCAAGCTGTACCGCCAGGCCGGTAGCAACCCGGACCCGGACTCGGGTGTGGAGCAGGTCTTCCGTGCAGGCTTCAAGGAATTTTCCCGCCTGCGCCAGCAACCCGGCGTTGACCCGGATGCCGTGATGGAAGGGGTTGGCCGTGCCATGCGCGTTGCCATTTCCCGCGAAGAAGAAAAGCTCGAGCAAAGTTTGCCGTTCCTGGCGACCGTGGGTTCGACCAGCCCCTATATCGGCCTGTTCGGAACCGTATGGGGCATCATGAACTCCTTCCGCGGCCTGGCCAGCGCCCAGCAAGCCACGCTCGCCACCGTTGCACCGGGCATCGCCGAGGCGTTGATCGCCACGGCCATTGGCCTGTTCGCGGCCATCCCGGCGGTGATTGCGTACAACCGCTTCGCGGCCCGCAGCGAGACGCTGATCGGCCGTTACTACACCTTCGCCGACGAATTCCAGGCGATCCTGCACCGCAAAGTGCACACCAGCGAAGAGTAATCAGGTAGAAGCCCATGGCCCGAGTTCGCCACAAACGCAAGCCCGTCGCCGAGATGAACGTGGTGCCCTACATCGACGTGATGCTGGTGCTGCTGGTCATCTTCATGGTGACGGCGCCCATGCTCAACCAGGGCGTGAAGGTCGACCTGCCCAAGGTTTCCAGCGAAGCCTTGCCGCAGGACAACAACGTCCAGATCCTTACCATTTCCATCAAGGCCGACAAGACCTACTACTGGAACCTTGGCAGCGAAGTCGATACCGACAAGCAGATGGACAAGGCCATGACCCTGCCGGCCATGACCGACGCCGTCACCAAGATCATCGCGGCCGGCCGCGACCAGGGCAAGCAGACCCAGGTATTCATCCGCGGCGACAAGGCGGTGGACTACGGCGCGGTCATGGGCGCCATGGGCGGGCTGCAGAAAGCCGGTGTCGGTAACGTCGGCCTGATTACCGAGGCGCCCTGATGCAACAGCGCGAGCCCTCTGCCTCGGAAAGCTACTTCTGGCCCAGTATCTGGGCCATCGGCCTGCATGTGCTGGTATTCGGCATGCTGTTCGTAAGCTTTGCCATGACGCCCGAACTGCCGCCGTCCAAGCCGATCGTTCAGGCTACGCTGTATCAGCTCAAGTCCAAGAGCCAGGCCACCACTCAGACCAATCAGAAGATTGCCGGGGAAGCCAAGAAAACCGCTTCGCGCCAGACCGAGGTCGAGCAGCTTGAGCAGAAGAAGGTCGAGCAGGAAGCGGTGAAAGCTGCGGAACAAAAGAAAGCCGACGCTGCTCAAAAGGCCCAGGAGGCACGCGAGGCAGCCGAGGCCAAGAAAGCCGAGGACGCCGCCAAGGCCGCTGAAGCTGCCAAAGCCGCCGAGGCCAAGAAAGCGGCTGAAGCCAAGAAGGCCGATGAGGCGAAGAAAGCGGCCGAGAAACAGCAGGCTGACATCGCCAAGAAGAAGGCCGAGGAAGAAGCGAAGAAAAAAGCCGAAGAAGAGGCCAAGAAGCAGGCCGCTGAAGAGGCGAAAAAGCAAGCTGCCGAGGAGGCCAAGAAGAAGGCCGCCGAGGATGCGAAGAAAAAAGCGGCCGAAGACGCCAAGAAGAAGGCGGCAGCGGCCGAAGAAGCGAAGAAGAAGGCAGCCGAAGACGCCAAGAAGAAGGCCGCGGCCGATGCCCAGAAGAAAAAGGCACAGGAAGCGGCTCGCAAGGCGGCTGAAGACAAGAAGGCACAGGCCCTGGCCGAGCTCTTGTCCGACACCGCCGAGCGGCAGCAGGCGCTGGCCGATGAGCAGGGTGACCAGGTGGCCGGCGACTTCGACGACTTGATCCGCATGCGCGCGGCAGAAGGCTGGGCTCGCCCGCCATCGGCGCGTAAAGGCATGACGGTGGTGCTGCAGATCAGCATGTTGCCCGATGGCACCATCACCAGCGTCAGTGTGGCCCGGTCAAGCGGTGACGGCCCCTACGACAGCTCGGCGGTGGCAGCGGTGAAAAACATCGGTCGCCTGACTGAAATGCAGGGCATGAAGCCGAGCGATTTCAACCAATATCGCTCGTTCAAGATGACATTTACACCTGAGGATCTAGCGTTGTGATTAAACGTCTGAGAGGACTGCTGGTCATGCTGTGCTGCGTGGCAGGCATGGCCGTAGCAGAGGAAAAGAACATCCTGGTCACCAGTGGCAGTGACCGGGCAACGCCAATTGCGGTGGTGCCGTTCGCTGTTCAAGGTGGCAGTGTGCTGCCTGAAGACATGGCCGACATCATCGGCAACGACCTGCGCAACTCCGGCTACTATTCGCCTATCCCGCGCCAGAACATGATCAGCCAGCCTTCCCAGGCCAGCGAAGTCATCTTCCGCGACTGGAAGGCGCTGGGTGCCCAGTACGTGATGGTCGGCAGCATCGTGCCCTCCGGTGGGCGCTTGCAGGTGCAATACGCCCTGTTCAACGTCGCCACCGAGCAGCAGGTCCTGACCGGCAGCGTCGCTGGCAGCACCGACCAGTTGCGCGACATGTCGCACTACATCGCCGACCAGTCGTTCGAGAAGCTCACCGGTATCAAGGGTGCCTTCTCCACGCGCATGCTGTACGTAACGGCCGAGCGCTTCTCCACCAACAACACGCGCTACACCCTGCAGCGTTCGGACTATGACGGTGCCCGCGCCGTGACCCTGCTGCAGTCCCGCGAGCCCATCCTGTCGCCGCGCTTTGCGCCCGATGGCAAACGCATCGCCTATGTATCGTTCGAGCAGAAGCGCCCGCGTATTTTCGTCCAACACATCGATACCGGTCGCCGTGAACAGGTCACCAACTTCGAAGGCCTCAATGGCGCACCTGCCTGGTCGCCCGATGGTTCGCGCCTGGCCTTCGTGTTGTCCAAGGATGGCAACCCGGATATCTACGTGATGAACGTGGCTTCGCGTCAGATCAGCCGCGTGACCGCCGGCCCTGGCATCAATACCGAGCCCTTCTGGGGTAAAGACGGCAACACCCTGTACTTCACGTCCGACCGTGGCGGCAAGCCGCAGATCTACAAACAGTCGGTCAGTGGCGGCAGCGCCGAGCGCGTAACCTTCGTGGGTAACTACAACGCCAACCCTAAACTCTCGGCGGATGAAAAGACCCTGGTGATGATTCACCGCCAACAGGGTTTCACCAACTTCAAAGTTGCCGCTCAGGACTTGCAACGCGGAAGTGTAAAGATTCTCTCGGAAACAAGTCTTGATGAGTCTCCCACTGTTGCGCCCAACGGCACCATGCTAATCTACGCCACCCGCCAGCAGGGCCGGGGAGTCTTGATGCTCGTGTCGCTTAATGGCCGCGTGAGGCTCCCACTTCCTACCGCTCAAGGCGAAGTCAGAGAACCGTCCTGGTCCCCTTACCTGAACTGATTGCGGCGTAATACGTTTTGCTTAACACACTGGGGTTTCATTAGGAGTTTCACGATGGAAATGCTGAAGTTTGGTAAATTCGCTGCGCTGGCTCTGGCCATGGCTGTGGCTGTAGGTTGCTCCTCCAAGGGCGGTGACAACGCAGGTGAAGGCGCTGGCGCCGTTGACCCGAACGCTGGCTACGGTGCCAACACCGGCGCAGTCGACGGTTCCCTGAGCGAAGAAGCCGCTCTGCGCGCAATCACCACCTTCTACTTCGAATACGACAGCTCGGACCTGAAGCCAGAAGCCATGCGCGCTCTGGACGTTCACGCCAAGGACCTGAAAGCCAACGGCAACCGCGTTGTCCTGGAAGGCAACACCGACGAGCGCGGCACCCGCGAGTACAACATGGCTCTGGGTGAGCGTCGTGCCAAGGCCGTTCAGCGCTACCTGGTTCTGCAGGGCGTTTCCCCTGCTCAGCTGGAAGTGGTTTCCTACGGTGAAGAGCGTCCAGTTGCTACCGGCAACGACGAGCAGTCCTGGGCTCAAAACCGTCGCGTAGAACTGCGTAAGTAAGTTCCTATGCGCAAGTGCCGTCGTGCAGTAACCGTCCTCGCACTCAGCCTGCCCCTTTCGGCGTGGGCTGCAGTCCCTGTAGTAGATGACAACACAGGCAGCTATCCGCCTGCGGGTTATGGCACGAGCGGCGCCTATGCCGGGTCAGGGGCTTCGGCCCCTGCCTCTGCACAGGGCCAGCTGTTCATGCAGCTGCAACAGATGCAGGATCAGCTTTCCCGCCAGCAAGGCATCATCGAAGAGTTGCAAAACGATGTGTCTCGCATGAAGCAGGAAAACCTGGAGCGATACCAGGACCTGGACCGTCGCATCAACAGTGGCGCCGCGCCTGCCGCGACCCCTGACAATTCTTCCGCCGGTGGTGCCTCTGGCGCCGCCGCGGGGGCTGCAGCCGGTGCTGCTGCCCAACAACCGGCCGCCAGTAGCGAGCCCGGTGATCCGGCCAAGGAGAAGCTCTACTACGATGCTGCCTTCGACCTGATCAAGCAAAAAGACTTCGACAAAGCCAGCCAGGCGTTCAACGCCTTCCTGCGCAAGTACCCCAGCAGCCAATATGCCGGTAACGCACAGTATTGGCTGGGCGAAGTGAACCTGGCCAAGGGTGACCTGCAGGGCGCAAGCCAGGCGTTTGCCCAGGTAAGCCAGAAGTACCCCAAACACAGCAAGGTGCCAGACTCCTTGTACAAACTGGCCGACGTCGAGCGTCGTCTCGGCCACACGGACAAGGTAAAGGGCATTCTTCAGCAGGTGGTGACCCAATACCCGGGCACATCGGCTGCGCAACTGGCGCAGCGAGACCTGCAAAAGCTGTGAAGTAATGCGGCGCTTGCCCCCCGTTCGAAAGAAACCCGCGCCTGGCGCGGGTTTTTTCGTTAGAATCACCGCCCTTTTTTCGTAAACACGCTGTCACGGATAACGCTATGTCGAGTCTGTGCCAGTGCCTGACGGAGGCGGGCAGCCTGTTTTGCTGTCACGCCCGTGGCGATCATGCAAGATACATTACGCATCACCGAAGTCTTTTACTCGTTGCAGGGTGAAACACGAACGGCTGGGCTGCCCACGGTATTCGTGCGGCTCACCGGTTGCCCCCTGCGCTGCCAATACTGCGACAGCGCCTATGCCTTCAGTGGCGGCACCCTTCGCAGCCTGGATTCGATCCTTGAACAGGTGGCCGGCTTCAAGCCGCGCTATGTCTGCGTGACGGGCGGCGAGCCCCTCGCCCAGCCTAACGCCTTGCCCCTGTTGCAGCGCCTGTGCGACGCCGGTTACGAAGTCTCGCTGGAAACCAGCGGAGCGCTCGATATCGCCGGCACCGACACCCGTGTCAGCCGCGTCGTCGACCTGAAAACCCCAGGTTCGGAAGAATCGCACCGCAACCGCTATGAGAACATCGAGCACCTGACGCGCAACGACCAGGTCAAGTTCGTCATCTGCTCCCGCGAAGACTACGACTGGGCGGTGTCCAAGTTGATTCAGTACAACCTGGCCGAGCGCGCCGGCGAAGTATTGTTCTCGCCCAGCCACCACCAAGTGAGTGCCACTGATTTGGCCGACTGGATCGTTGCCGACAACTTGCCTGTGCGTTTCCAGCTTCAGCTGCACAAACTGTTGTGGAACGACGAACCTGGCCGCTGAGCAAGAGAGTGAGACATGACTGATAAACGCGCAGTAATTCTTCTGTCCGGTGGTCTGGACTCGGCCACGGTAGTGGCCATGGCCAAGGCCCAGGGCTATGCCTGCTATACCATGAGCTTCGACTACGGCCAGCGTCACCGCGCCGAGCTCAACGCCGCGGCACGGGTCGCCCAGGACCTGGGCGTGGTAGAGCACAAGGTGATCGGGCTGAACCTGGACGGCATCGGTGGCTCGGCCCTGACCGACAGCAGCATCGATGTGCCGGAAACGCCAGGGGAGGGTATCCCGGTGACCTACGTACCAGCGCGCAACACGGTGTTTCTGTCGCTGGCGCTGGGCTGGGCCGAAGTGCTGCAAGCCCGTGACATTTTCATCGGTGTCAATGCCGTGGATTATTCCGGCTACCCGGACTGCCGCCCCGAATTCGTCGAAGCCTTCGAACGCATGGCCAACCTGGCTACCAAGGCAGGGGTCGAAGGGCAGGGGTTCCGCATTCAGGCGCCCTTGCAAAACATGAGCAAAGCCCAGATCGTCCAGGCCGGCGTGGCGCATGGGGTCGACTATAGCTTGACTGTGTCGTGCTACCAGGCTGATGACGACGGGCGTGCCTGTGGCAAGTGCGACAGCTGCCGCTTGCGCGCTGACGGCTTCAAGGCAGCCGCCGTGGCGGACCCGACGCGCTATTTTTAAGAAATTTTATTGTGGGGTGTTGATTTCTCTATAGAAATCAGTATTATACGCGCCATCCAACGGGTCGTTAGCTCAGTTGGTAGAGCAGTTGGCTTTTAACCAATTGGTCGTAGGTTCGAATCCTACACGACCCACCATCTTCGCAGCGGTTGCGAATACTCAAGCTAGACCACCGGGTCAGCGTCAGGTAAAGCAATTGTATGGATCGAACAGTCAGTTCGCTTCTGTGTGAAATCTGTACGAAAAGCCCGCCCTCATCGGCGGGCTTTTTCGTTTCTGGTCAAAGTACTGGGCCGTAGTCTGTCTGCAGTGACACTGCCTCATTCATGGGCAGTGTTTCACGTGCAAGGTGGCCTCTGATGAAGTCTCAGCAGGCGACCCCTACTCCAGGTGTACTAGATAGCCCTTTGCCCACTACTGCGGATGGGAAAATGTTCCGTCTAAGTAATGGCAGAGAGATGGCCAGTCATGCGCTCCCCAGTGAAACAACTGCTGTCGCTTGCACTCCTGTTGGGTGCCTTATCCGTCCATGCGGACAATGCCCAAAAGGGCGATTACTGAGTAGTGCATCATCAAGCCAGCCTGGGCAAGAGCAAGGTGTACCTTGCAGATGGCGACCCCAGTAACATCTACGAGCGCCCCGGCGGCGCCAAATCCGTGGGCGTCTACCTGTTTGACCAGCAGCCCGGCAAGCCCGATTTCACGGTCTACGACGTCGAAGTCGATTGCAAGAACAAGCGGGCCCGTGTCACAGGGGCGCTCGACTTCAGCAGCGTGGCCAATACCTTGCGCAGGGCCAAGTTCTCCAATCAATGGCAGGGCGATCAACAAGCGTGGTTGGCGCAAAGCCGTAATTTCATCTGCAAGCCAGCTGAGCGCCAAGCGCTCAAAATGGAGCACCTGGGTGTGATGTCAGCTTCGCAGTTGAGCCGCGCTGGCCCCCAGCTATTTGAGATAACGAACCGCGAAGCGCTCAGGGCCGAGGTCATCAGGCAGATCGACCACGCCTTCACACAGATGCCTGCCAAGTAACTGGCCACCAAGGAGAGAAGCCATGATCCGTCTGCTCGTGTTTTGCCTGGGCGCTGTCCTGCTTAGCGGTTGCTCGTCACTTGAGGCAACCAGTGCGTGGAAAGGCCGCCCGGTCGGTGAGCTGATCGACTATTTCGGTGTGCCCAGGGTCATCATGGTGGCACCTGATCAGGACATGGTTGTGCTCAGGTACGTGCGCGACAGCACGTATATCTCCCGGGAGGCTGCGGGCACCTACACCGGCCCTGAAAATGGCCAATTGGTACACCGCGAGTATTGGCAGGATGTAGAGCATTCAGGCAGTTGCGAGATCAACGTCTTTGTCGACAGGGCGCACGTGGTGCAGAAAGTCAGGGCCAATGGTCGCTGTGCGGTCATCGACATGGCGCCCAAGGCGTAGCCCGGTAGTGGGAAGCAGGTACCGGGCAAAGGGGCGTTAAGCGATGACCGCTTTCGCCTCTCGTCATCACTGATTCAAAAAAGCTTCCACCACAGGCAGTAGCCATTGCGGGTGCGTTTCATGAGGTGAGTGATCAGCCAGCGCCAGGTTCAACAGCTGCGCCCCAGGCACTTGCTCTACCAGCTCCAGGGCATTGGCGCGTGAAACCAGGCGATCACGATCGCCACGCACTACCAGCAATGGCGCGGTAATGCCACCCACGCTGGCTGCGGGATAACCGTGCTCGCTGTCATCGAGCCACATCCCCCGCACGGCCTCCAGCAACCTTGCAAAGTCCGGTTGCGGGTTGATCGCCTCATAGCGAGCCACATCTTCGGCAAACAGGCCGCTCCACTTCGCGGCGGTAATACCCTCGTAGAGGGCCCGCGCAGGGTCGTTCTCGCCCAGCGCCCAGTGAGCCCCGATGGTGACGAGCCTATCGACCGTCACAGCCTGCGAGGCAGCCATGCGCAACGCGACGATTCCGCCATCGCTGTGCCCGATCAGGCTGACGCGTTCAAGGGCCAGATGCTCGATCACCCGCTCTACGTCGTGCTGCATGCGTTCATAGGTGAGTGGTGCGCTGCCCAAGGTGGACATGCCCTGGCCGCGGCTGTCGATGCCGATTACGCGCCAGCGGTGGGCTAAATGCGGAGTAATGGCGTTGAAGGTTTCGATATGTCCAAGCCCGCCATGCAGCAGGATCAGTACTGGTGCGTCAGGTGCGCCCAGCTGTTCGTAATAAAGGCGTGCATCACCGACGGTGAGGTACTCGCCGCCCCGGTGGTTGAAGACAGTCATGTCGAAGTTGTCCGTGTCGTCAGCTGTTATATCGGGCGCCAGTGTACCGAGTTGCCCGCTCAAGCCCAATGAATCCGAGCTGCCAGGCCTTTTTGTCTGGTCTTCACCTTGCGCACCGCACCTCTGGGCAAGCATGCTGTCAAAGTGCCAACAACGCTGCCCTGACGTTCTAACGATCGTGTTATTCCAGCGCTACTTTCTCTTCATCAAGCTGCCGGAGACACCATGGCTGATTTGATCTTTGCGCAGCCTTTCGAAGCTGTGGGTTGCAAGCAATGCCGTGAGATGGCGGACCTCGGCTTCGGCATCACCATGGCCTTCCAACCTATCGTTCACCAACCTTCGGGTAAACCGTACGCCTACGAGGCGCTGGTCAGAGGTGTAGCGGGGGAGGGGGCTGCGCAGGTGCTGGCCAAGGTCACACCCGATAACCTGTATCGCTTCGACCAGGCCTGCCGGGTCAAGGCCATCGAAAAAGCCTCCGAGCTTGGGCTCAATCGGGTGCAGGATTGCAAGCTCAGCATCAACTTCCTGCCCAACGCCGTGTACCGTCCCGCCACCTGTATTCGTGCAACGCTCGAGGCCTCCAGGCAGTTCGATTTTCCGGCCGACAGGCTGATCTTCGAAGTGACCGAAGGCGAACGGGTCGAGGACACCGAACACCTGAAGTCCATCTTTCGCGAGTACGACCGGCAGGGATTCACCACGGCCATTGACGATTTCGGGTCAGGCTACTCGGGCTTGAACCTGCTTGCCGAGTTTCAACCGGACCTGCTGAAGCTGGACATGGCGCTGACACGCAACCTTGGGGCCGACCCGGTGCGCCAGGTGATTGTGGCAGGCATCGTGCTGGTGGCGCAGCGGCTGAACATTCTGCTGGTCGCCGAAGGCGTGGAAACAGAAGCCGAGTGCCAGGCGTTGGCAGCCCTGGGTATCGAGCTGATGCAAGGCTACTATTTCGCCCGGCCTGAAATCGAAGCGCTGCCGCTGATCGAACGCCTGCGTGGCTGAGTGCTGATGTCTATTCGGCCCACTCGGGGTCGCCGGTAAACACCACCGTCAGCCAGCGGTTGGGCCCTTCGCCGCCGATGGCCTCGCCGATCTCGTTGCGCCAGGCATCCCACTGCTCGATGGTCTTGGCCGCCATTTGCGGCGGCACGATGAAGTACAGCTCAATCTCCCGTGAGCGCCCCACCTTGGCCACATAGGCGCGGTAGGACTGCAGGTCATGGCGTTCAACGAAAGCCTGCGCAACCACATCCACATGCTGCTTGAGATCGCCCGGCGTGACGAGAAAGATATCCGCCAACGCCTGGCGAACGACCGACATCGGCAGCGGCACGATCACCAGACAGACCAGTGCCAGCACCGCCGGGTCGATGTAGGGCGATACCCATTCAAGCGATGTACCCTGCACGGCATAGCCAAAGCAGAAGGCGATCAGCAGCGCCGCCGTGATGCTGGCGGACATCACCCAGCCCTTGACGTCCATGGCGACGAAATCAGAGCGCAGCTTGCGGTTGGCCTTGCCCTCGATCACCGCGATGGTCACGCAGGCGGTGACGGTAAGCGCCGCATAGACCATGGCGATACCGAACTCCAAGTGACGGCCACCCTCCAGCAGGCTGCTCACGGCGTTGATCAGGGCATAGATGGCGACCCCGCTGAGCAGGATGCCATTGAGTGCCAGCACCATGGGCTCCAGGTGCCAGAAGCCCATGGTGAAGCGCTCACGCAGTTTGCGCGACATCTGCAGGCTGCTGGCATGGGAGGTGATCAGCCTGACCACCATTAGCGACAGCCCGCTCATGCTGGCATCGACCAGCGAGTAGACGCCGTCGAACACGATGGAAAACGAGCCCGACGCCAAGCCAAAGGCAATGCCGATGCTGGCGATGAACAGCGTGACCGCGATCGAGGTGCGCAGCAGGCCCTGCTCAGTGGTGATGTCGAAGAAACCGGTTGTGGTTGAGCTGTGCATGGTCGGTATGCGTCATCCCTCGGCGATACAGTTGGGCGGCGCCGCACGGAACGCCTTGGTCAACCAGGCTAGGTACACCAGGCCTAGCGTGGCCCAGATCCCGCCGAACAGCAGCGAGTGCATGTTCAGGTCCAGCCACAGCGAAACGACGATACAGAAGCCAGTGGTGGGCAGTACCAGGTACTTAAGTTGGTTGGCCAGCCCTCGGCGATTGCCCTCTCGCAGGTAGCAGTGATTAATCACCGACAAGTTGACGAAGCTGAACGCTACCAATGCACCGAAGTTGATGATGGAGGTGGCGGTGACCAGATCGAAGAAGATGGCCGACAGCGAAATCACCCCTACCACGGCAATGTTCAGTACGGGTGTCTTGTAGCGCGAATGCAACCGTGCAAACACGCTCGCGGGTATGACCTTGTCACGGCCCATGACATACAGCAGGCGCGACACGCTGGTTTGCGACGCCAGCCCCGAGGCGATGGTGTTGATTACCGTGCACGCGATGAACACCGATTGGAACAGCTTGCCGCCCACGTACAGGGCGATTTCCGGCAGCGCCGCTTCCTGATCCTGAAAGCGTGCCATCGTGGGGAAATAAGCCTGGATGAAGTAGGAAACGGTGATGAATACAACGCCGCCGATCAATGCCGTGAGGAAAATGGCCCGCGGTATGGTTTTGCCCGGGTCGCGCGTTTCTTCGGACAGGCACGTGACCGCATCGAAACCCAGGAATGAGAAGCACAGAATGGTTGCGCCTGCCGCCAGGGCGCTCAGGTGGGTCTGCTGGTCGGCGAAGGGCAACAGGCTCCATGCCGTGCCCAGCCCTTCGCCCTGGTCCAGGCCGCGTATGCACAGGTAGATGAACACTGCGATGATCGCCACCTGCACGCCGACGAACAGCAGGTTGAAATGCGCAACCAGATTGACGCTGCGCATGTTGATCAGGCTGATCAGGGACACGAAGGCCACGACCCAGACCCACGGCGCCACCTCGGGAAACATGGCAGACAGGTACAGCTTGGCCAGCAAGGCGTTGACCATGGGCAGCAACAGGTAGTCCAGCAAAGAGGACCAGCCCACAAGAAAGCCCACGTGTGGATTCATGGCACGCTGGGTGTATGTGTAGGCCGAGCCCGACTGAGGAAAGCGCTTGACCAGGGTGCCATAGCTGACGGCCGTGAACAGGATCCCGGCAAGGGCCAGGATGTAGGCGCTCGGTACGTGCCCTGCGGTGATGCCTGACACGATGCCAAAGGTGTCGAACACGGTCATGGGCGTCAGGTACGCCAGGCCAATGATGATTACATGCCACAGACGCAAGGTCTTGCGCAGTTGGCCGGCTTCGGGTGCGTAGGATTCAGGCTGCATGCTGGCGTGGCTCCAAGGCGAGGGCTTGAAAGACAGGTACAGCGAAGGGCGCAAGCAGCAGCGGCGAGCGGGTGGGCTCCATATTGTTCACCTTTATGTAGGAGCAGCAGAGGCGTGACGGGATCACGCAAGTGATCAAAATAAAAAACGATAGGGTCTCGGGTGTCAAGTTAAACGTGACAAGGTGTTTCGAGGGTCCGCTTTTTATCGAGGAATCAACGCATTCGAGCGTCTCTGTAGTCTTTATTTTCACTGCTAAGGCCATAAGCGTGTTCGTAAAAATTGACATCTTTGAAGTGGGCCTGTGCAACGGGTTGCACGATTTCCTGCCTGGAACTGCCGCCAACCTGCCTGGCCTTCGGTGATATGCTGCATTTTCCTGGCTGCGCAGGCGATGTGCGAGCCTTTATGGACATCAATCGGTTTTATTCATGAAGAAGACTTCAGTAGCAATTCTGTCCGGCGTAGCGGTGGCCTTTGCCGCAGTGGTCATTGGCGGCGCCTGGTACACCGGCAAGCGACTGCCGAGTGAGCTGGACCATGCCTTGGCCCTGAGCAACGCGCAGCTGCAAAAGTCGCTGGTGAACACAGGTGGCAGCGTACGCATCGAGTTGGTATCGCTGGACCAGCGCTGGTTCAGCAGTACGGCACACTACCGTGTGATCGCTCGCGATGTGCGTGCCAGCAGCCAGCAGGTCATGAATTTTGACGTGGGCGTGACCGATCAGATCGAGCACGGCCCGTTTCCATGGTCCCGCGTCAAGACCTTCAAGCTTTTGCCAGTGCTGGCGCTGAGCAACACCACGCTGGACAAGGACGATGTCACGGCGCCCTGGTACGCAGCAGCCGGGGACCGCGTGCCGTTCAGCGCCCAGACCAGCATGGGGTACGGCGGCAGTGTCGACAGCCAGGTTCGCCTGGCGCCGGTCAAGCTCGACGATGCCAACGGCACCAGCCTGGCGTTCTCGGGCATGGAGCTTGGGGTCAGCGGGGATCGCGACGGCAAGGATTCGCGCTTCCATGGCGAAGCCGATCACTTTCTGATGAAGCTGGTGAGCGAAGACCAACCTCCCGTCATCTTCGAGCTCAATGGGCTGAAGTTGGGTGGCAAGCTGGCGGCGACTGCGCATGACAACCTGTTCTCGGGCAACGCTGACCTTTATCTGGCCGAGACCAAGATTATCCTCGGGCCCAGGCAGCAGGCGCTGGTCATCAAGGGGGGAGAGCTCAGTACCCTGCAAAGCCTCGAAGGTCCCGACACCTTTGGCGGGCGTGTCGAATACAAACTTGGGGACATCACCTGGGATGGGCGAGCGGTCGGCAAGGCCCAGATGATCGTCGGCTTCAAGTCCATTCATGCGCCCGCGCTGCAGGCGTTGAGTAACTGGTATGCGGCGCATTTGCCTGAGTTCGAGGCAGCGGCAGCTGCCGGGCAGTCGGCGCCACAGATCAACATGACCGAAGCTGAAAAGGCTAAATTCCAAGGTGACTTGCGCACGCTGCTGGCCGCAAAACCCAAGGTGGCGCTCGAAGATTTGAGCCTCAAGACCGCCAATGGCGAGAGCCACTTCAACCTGGCCATGGACTTCGACGCGCCGTCTTCCTTCGACTTGCCACAAGATCAGGCGTTGAAGCAGATGGTGACGCAGGTCACCAGCAAACTGTCCTTGTCCAAGCCAATACTAGGAGACCTGGCGACCTTGCAGGCCCTGCTCGACGGTCAGACCGATGCCCAGGCCATCGCCACGCAGTCTGGCCAGGCAGGAGAGATGGTCGGCTTGATGGGCGTGCAGAGCGGCCTGGCTACGGTGGAAGGCGATAAGGTGATCAGCTCGTTGCACTATGCCGATGGCATGGTCGATTTCAATGGCCAGAAAATGACGCTCGAAGCCTTTGCCGCGTTCGTCAATACACGGCTGGCAATGCTCTCGCCGCAACGCTGAGTGCCCGGCTTTACCTGCCCTTGAGCCGCTGGTACGAGGGCGGGTAAGGGCTGGATAAAAACCGCTTTAGAAATCTTGGGTTTCTCTGTAGCCTTCGGCCTCCATAATAATCCGCGCCCGCAGAGGGCCGTGGCGGCCTGCGCCGTCCGGCGCCCTTAGCCGATCTGCCAGGGCCGGGTGATACACTCGATTTGATGCGCGCACGCGCTTGCAGGTCCAGCGATCATGACCCAGATTTCCGAACGCCTGTTGGTACAGGCTCACCTCGACGCCAAGCAGCCCAACCCGCTGACGGACGAGCAGCAGGCCGAATACCGTGCGGCCATCGCTGCCGAGCTCAAGGCGCAGAATGCCGTGCTGGTTGCCCATTATTACTGCGACCCGGTGATCCAGGCCCTGGCGGAGGAAACCGGCGGCTGTGTGTCCGACTCGCTGGAAATGGCCCGCTTTGGCAAGCAGCACCCGGCCGAGACAGTGATCGTGGCCGGCGTGCGTTTCATGGGTGAAACCGCCAAAATTCTCACTCCTCACAAACGCGTATTGATGCCCACGCTTGAAGCGACCTGTTCGCTTGATCTGGGTTGCCCCATCGAAGAATTCTCTGCCTTCTGCGATCAGCACCCCGAGCGTACCGTGGTGGTTTACGCCAACACCTCCGCTGCCGTGAAGGCACGGGCCGATTGGGTGGTCACTTCCAGTTGCGCGCTGGAAATCGTCGAAAGCCTGATGGATAACGGCGAGACCATCATCTGGGGCCCCGATCAGCACCTGGGTCGCTACATCCAGAAGCAGACCGGTGCCGACATGCTGCTGTGGGACGGTGCCTGCATCGTTCATGAGGAGTTCAAGTCGCGTCAGCTCGCCGACATGAAGGCCCTGTACCCGGACGCCGCGGTGCTGGTCCATCCCGAGTCGCCGGAGTCGGTGATCGACCTGGCCGATGCGGTGGGCTCCACCAGCCAGTTGATCAAGGCTGCCCAGACGCTGCCTAACAAGACCTTTATCGTCGCCACCGACCGCGGCATCTTCTACAAGATGCAGCAGCTATGCCCCGACAAGGTCTTCATCGAGGCGCCCACTGCCGGCAACGGCGCGGCCTGCCGCAGCTGTGCCCACTGCCCGTGGATGGCCATGAACACCCTGGAGCGCGTGCTGCATTGCCTGCGCAGTGGCGGGGACGAGATCTTCGTCGACCCAGCCCTGGTGCCCAAGGCCATCAAGCCGCTGAACCGGATGCTGGATTTCACCCAGGCGGCCAGGTTGAAGCTTTCCGGGAACGCGTGAGGTAAGCAATGGCTGAAATGCAGGTCCTGGTGCCATGCCCGAGGCAGATGACGCTCCTACATTGCGCCGAATCGGTGAGCTAGAGGGTCTCCGTGTGGGAGCGGCCTCGCGCCGCGATGGGCCGCGTAGCGGCCCCAAGATATCAGCCCCGCATCACAGGCCGTCGCGGCCGGTCCGGCGCCCCGGCGAGACCGCTCAGGCATGTTGTTCAACATTGGAAACGGTCCCGCCCCAGACCCTGAAACGCCTCAGCGCCCCATCATCTCCCGCACCATGCGCTGCTGCTCCAGCACCTCTCGCTGGCGTTGGTCGATCTGCGAGGCCAGCGGGAAATTCCCCCCGGCGCGGCGCTTGGCGTAGTCGAGCTGCTGAATGGCCTGATCAAAGTCCCCCACCAAGGTGAAGTATTCCGCCCGCGCCCGGTGCAGGCCGATGGTATTGCCCGACAGCCCGCGCACCTCGGCCATGTCGTACCAGACGTCCGGATCATCCGGGCGGCTCTTGATCAGATCGTTCAACACCTTCTCCGCCTCGGCCGGCTTGTTCTGCTTGACCAGCAGGTCGGCGCGCACCTGCTTGAGCGGGTAATTACCTGGGTACAGCCCCTGCATGCGCTCGGCCCGCTGCTGTGCATCGGCCAGGCGATTGTTGGTGATATCCAGATCGATCTGCGCCAGGTTGTAGGTAATGTCGTTGGGCGCCTTGGCTAGCAGCGGCTTGAGCATCTCCCGTGCTTCGTTGAGCTGACCGCCCTTGATCTGCGCCAGCGCCAACCCGTAACGCGCCGCATCGAGTTTGGGGTCTTCGTCGAGCTGGGCGCGAAAACGCTTGGCCGCAAGCCCCGGCGTACCTTCATACGTCAGCGCTACCCGGGCGCGAATCAGCTGATAGCGCCGGCTGTCTTCCACACCGCCTTTTGGCGCCTGCTCGGCCCGGTTGCGGGTGTCGGCGATCCGCGACTCGGTTACCGGGTGCGTCAACAGAAATTCCGGCGGCTTGGCGTCATAACGGTACTGACGCGCCAGGCGTTCGAACATTGTCGGCATGTTGCGCGGATCGTAGCCGGCCTTTTCCAGGTTCTGAATGCCGATGCGGTCGGCTTCCTGCTCGTTTTGCCGGGAGAACCTGCGCTGCTCCTGAATCGCCGCAGCCTGGGTACCGGCAATCATGCCGATGCCGGCATCACCGGCGCCACCGGCCGCCAGCACGATACCGGTGAGCAACGCTGCCATCATCGGCAACTGCATGCGTTGCTGGGCCTCGATACCTCGGGCAAAGTGCCGTTGGGACAAGTGCGCCAGTTCGTGCGCCAGCACCGACGCGTACTCGCCTTCGGTCTGCGCATTGAGGAACAACCCGCCGTTGACACCCACGATGCCGCCTGGTGCTGCAAACGCGTTGAGTTCGCGGCTGTCGATCAGGATGAACTCCAGGCGACGATCCTGCAGCTGGCTGGTTTCGGCCAGGCGGTACACGCTGGTCTCCACGTAGTCCTTGAGCTGCGGGTCGTTGAGTTGGTTGACCTGGCCGCGCAGCAGGCTCAGCCAGGCGCGGCCAAGCTGATGTTCCTGCTGTGGCGAAACGATCGCCGAACTGGCGTCACCCAGCGACGGCAAGTCGTCAGCATGGCCAGGCAGGGCCATCAGGCAGGCCAGCGTCAGCAGGGTAGGGCGCAGTAGATTCATGCACGAAGCTCGCGTCGGTCAAAGATTGCTACTGTAGCGGGCTCACACGTTGGCGACCAGTGGCGCTATCCTAGGCGGCCGATCAGGCCGTAGGCCGGCATTGCCCTGGAGAGCCCCGTTGATGAGCACCCCCCTGACCTGTGACGCCGAACTCGATGCCAGCGGGCTGAACTGCCCGTTACCGCTGCTCAAGGCCAAGATGGCGCTCAATGGCCTGGCCAGTGGTGCCGTGCTCAAGATCATCGCGACCGACGCAGGTTCCCAACGCGACCTTCGCACCTTCGCTAAATTGGCCGGTCATAGCCTGTTGCACGAAACGGCCGAGGCCGGTACCTACACCTACTGGCTGCGCAAGGCCTGAGTCCTACAAGGATCGTTCATGTTCAAAGTGCTACGCGACTGGGTCCAGCGCTACTTCTCCGATGAAGAAGCGGTGGTGCTGGCGGTCTTGCTGTTTCTGGCGTTCACGGCGGTGCTCACGCTGGGCGGGATGCTGGCGCCAGTGTTGGCCGGCATGGTGCTGGCATTTCTCATGCAGGGGTTGGTCAACGCCCTGGAGCGTCTGCGAGTGCCTTCGAGACTGGCGGTCATGCTGGTCTTTGCCCTGTTCATGGGCGCGCTGGCGGTGTTCATGCTGGTGCTGGTGCCGCTGCTGTGGCACCAGCTGATCACCCTGTTCAACGAGCTGCCGGGCATGCTTGGCAAATGGCAGTCACTGCTGCTCCTGCTGCCAGAGCGCTACCCGCACCTGGTGTCGGACGAGCAGGTGCTGCATGCCATCGAGTCGGTCCGTGGCGAGATCGGCAAGTTCGGGCAATGGGCCCTGACGTTCTCCCTGTCCAGCCTGCCGCTGCTGGTCAACGCCATGATCTACCTGGTACTGGTGCCGATCCTGGTGTTCTTCTTCCTCAAGGACCGCGAGCTGATCGGCCGCTGGGTCAGTGGCTACCTGCCGCGTCAGCGCACCTTGCTCAACCGTGTGGGCAGCGAGATGAACCGGCAGATCGCCAACTACATCCGGGGCAAGGGCATCGAAATTCTGATCTGTGGCATTGCCACCTACATCGCATTCATCGCCCTGGGCCTGAACTACGCCGCGTTGCTGGCACTGTTGGTTGGGCTATCGGTGGTCGTGCCCTATGTAGGGGCGGTGGTGGTTACCGTGCCGGTGACACTGATCGCGTTGTTTCAATGGGGATGGGGAGACCAGTTCATCTACCTGATGACGGTCTACGCGATCATCCAGGCGCTCGATGGCAACGTGCTGGTGCCGCTGCTGTTCTCCGAGGCCGTCAGCCTGCACCCGGTAGCGATCATCTGCGCGGTCTTGCTGTTCGGTGGGCTGTGGGGGTTCTGGGGCATCTTCTTCGCCATTCCGTTGGCGACCCTGATCAAGGCCGTGCTGGATGCCTGGCCGCGTCAGGAGCCCAGTGTATCGCCCTTGCTCTGACAGCCATAGGGCTGCGCCGATGACCGACGCAGCCTGATCCGATCAGGCCTCGTTAAGGGCCTGGGCCGCTGCCAGCACGGCATCCACATGGCCAGGCACTTTCACCCCCCGCCACGCTTGGCGCAACACGCCCTCCTTATCGATCAGGAAGGTGCTGCGATCCACGCCCAGGTATTCCTTGCCGTACAGTTTTTTCAGCTTGATCACATCGAACAGCTGGCACAGGGCCTCGTCCTTGTCGCTGATCAACTCGAACGGGAAACCCTGCTTGGCCTTGAAGTTCTCGTGGGACTTCATGCCGTCGCGCGAGACGCCAAGCACCACGGTATTGGCGGCTTCGAAGGCGCCATGTTGATCGCGAAAGCCTTGGCCTTGGGTGGTGCAGCCTGGCGTGCTGTCTTTGGGGTAGAAATACACCACCACCTGGCGGCCCTTGAGCGTGGACAGGCTGACCGTCTGCCCACTGGTGGCCTGGGCGGTGAAGTCGGGGACAGGTTGGTCGAGTGCAACGGCCATGGGAACCTCCTCAGACAGGGTTTTGTGGGCGCCAGGGCTCGATCAGGGCATCGAGGTTCAGCGCGTCGGCAAAATCCAGGAACTGGTCGCGCAGCCAACTGATCTGGGTGCCGGCCGGCAGGATCACCGTGAACTGGGCATTGAGCATGCTGCTGCCAGTCTGCGGTGCCAGGTAGGTGTCGCACGTCATGGCTTCGAGCTCGACACGGTGGTCAAGGAAGAACTGGCACAGCTCGTTGATGATGTCAGGCCGGTAGGCGGCGCTGACATAGGCCACGTAGGGCAGGGCCTGCGGGCGTACTTCCTGGTCGGCGCTGCGCACCACGTCAAGGGTCAGGCCGTGCTTCTTGCCAAGGCCGGGGAGCATGGCCTCAAGGCGCGCCAGGGCATCCCAGCTGCCGCCGACCTGCAAAACCAGTGCGCTGGTCTCGCCATGGCGGCTCAGGCGCGAGGTGACCACCGCGCAGCGGTTTTCGAAGGCAGCGCGGCTCAGTACATTGGCCAGCTCCATGGGGTTGGGCCCCAAGGCGCTGATGACGAGGAATTGTTCGCGGACAGTGGGGGTGGACATGCAGCATTCCTAAAGCGATGAGCGGTCGATGCAGGACGGGCGAAAGCCTCCTGTAGGCAGCGCTCGGCACTCGCAGGCGAGGGCCGGGGCGCTGGCCGGGAGCAGGGTCTACGGCCCGGCGGGCCGTGCTGCACCGATCAAAGCATCAAGGGTAGCGAAATAAGGCGCCGAGGGGAATGCTCCGCCCGCCTGCTTCGCTTGTGCAAGGCCGATGCCCCCAGTACCATTACCGCTCTCTTTTTCCGGCAGGAGCAGATACATGATTGCGGGCAGTATGGTGGCACTGGTCACTCCCATGGATGCACAAGGGCGTGTTGACTGGGGCAGCCTCGACAAACTTGTAGACTTCCACCTGGAAAACGGCACCCACGCCATCGTCGCCGTCGGCACCACCGGTGAGTCCGCCACGCTGGATGTCGAAGAGCACATCCTGGTCATCAAGCACGTGGTCGAGCGCGTCAAGCGCAGCAAGAGCCCGATCCCGGTCATCGCCGGCACCGGTGCCAACTCCACTGCCGAAGCCGTGCACCTGACCCAGAACGCCAAGAATGCCGGCGCCGATGCCTGCCTGCTGGTCGTGCCGTACTACAACAAGCCGACCCAGGAAGGCCTGTACCAGCACTTCAAGCACGTTGCCGAGTCGGTCGACATCCCGCAGATCCTGTACAACGTGCCAGGCCGCACCTCCTGCGACATGCAGGCCGAAACCGTCATCCGCCTCTCGACGGTGCCCAACATCATCGGCATCAAGGAAGCCACCGGTGACATGGCCCGCGCCAAGGCCATCCTCGAGGGCGTTGCCAGCGACTTCATCGTGCTGTCCGGTGACGATCCAACCGCCGTCGAGCTGATCCTGATGGGCGGCAAGGGCAACATCTCCGTCACGGCCAACGTCGCCCCGCGGCAAATGGCCGACCTGTGCGAGGCCGCCCTTGAGGGCAATGCCGAGAAGGCCCGCGCAATCAACGACACGCTCATGCCGCTGCACAAAGACCTGTTCTGCGAGTCCAACCCGATCCCCGTCAAATGGGCGCTGGTCGAGATGGGCCTGATGAAAAAAGGCATTCGCCTGCCACTGACCTGGCTTAGCGAAGGCTGCCACGACAAAGTCCGTACTGCCCTGCGCCAGTCCGGCGTACTGGTTTAAGAGGAAGTACCCTGCATGAAGCGACTGGCTGGCCTTTCTGCCCTTGCCCTGATCATCTCCAGCACCAGTGGGTGCGGCTGGCTGTGGGGCGAGGATGGTTATTTCCGCGACCGCGGCAGCGATTACCTGCAGGCGCACTCGACCGCGCCCATGCAGTTGCCTTCGGACGTCAGCGGCGTCAAGCGCCTCGACCCCCTGCTGCCCATCCCGCGCAATGTTGCCGACGACAACGTCAGCGGCGAGTACGAAGTGCCGCGCCCTCAGCCGCTGACCGGCGGTGCGGGCCAGGCCAACGACTACAGCCTGCAGCGCAGCGGCAGCAGCCGTTGGGTACTGGCCCAGCACGCCCCGGCTGAAGTCTGGCCGGTGGCGCGTCAGTTCTTCGAGGACAACGGCTTCCGTATCGCTGAGGAGCGTCCGCAGACGGGCGAATTCAGCACCACCTGGCAGCGTTTCGACGAACTCTCGGCCTCCCTTGGCCAGCGCCTGGCCAGCACGGCCAGCAGCAACGACAGCGAAGTGCGCGTGCGTGTGCGCATGGAGCCCGGCGTGCAGCGCAACACCTCCGAGGTATACGTGGTCACCGTCGAGCGTCCGGCTGGCAGCAGCGCCGAACCTGACTTCCCGTCCAGCTCCACCAACACCGGCGCCGACGCCCTGCTGGTCGACGAGTTGCTCGCCAGCATGAACCGCAGCGCCGAGAAGGGCGGTTCGGTGTCGCTGCTGGCCGAACGTGATTTCGATGTGCCGAACCGCGTCAGCCTGAGCGAAGACGGCAGCGGCAACCCGGTCCTGAACGTTGGCGCCGACCTGGATCGCGCCTGGTCCAGCGTTGGCCGTGCCCTGGAGCAGGGTGGCCAGTGGCGGGTCGAGGACATCAACCGCAGCCTGGGCCTGTACTACATCAACCTGTCCGAAAAACCCGAGGACAAAGAGAACAAGCCTGGCTTCTTCGGTCGTGTGTTCGGCAGCGAGCCCACCAAGGAAGAGCGCGAAGCCCGTGCCGAGCGCTATCAGGTGCGCCTGAGCAAAGTGGGTGAAAACGTGCAGGTCACGGTCGAGAAGAACATCAACACCGTGGCTCCGGCCGATGTCGCTCGACGTGTGCTGAGTGCCATTCAGGACCACTTGGGTTAAGTGCGCTTCGCCGTACTTGGAAGCGGTAGCCAGGGAAACGGCACGCTGATCGCCAGTGGTGATACCTACATCCTGGTCGATTGCGGTTTTTCCCTGCGCGAGACCGAGCGGCGCCTGGCGCTGCTCGGTGTCTCGGCAGCCCAACTGAGCGCTGTGCTGGTCACCCACGAACATGCCGACCACGTGCATGGGGTTGGCCTGCTGTCGCGGCGCTACAATGTACCGGTCTACCTGAGCCAGGGCACTTTGCGCGGGCTGCGAAAGCCGGTGGAAGTGGCCGGTTTCCTGGCTTGCGGCCAGCGCCTGAGCGTCGGCAGCCTGGAGGTTACGGCATCGCGCGTAGAGCACGATGCCCATGAACCGTTGCAGTACGTGATCAGCGACGGCACACGCCGTTTCGGCATGCTGACGGACCTGGGCTCGTACGACGCGCGGCTGCTGGACGGCTATCGCGACCTGAATGCGCTGTTGATCGAAGCGAATCATTGCCGCGACATGCTGGCGCGTGGTCACTACCCCTACTTTCTCAAGCAGCGGGTCGGCGGCATGCGCGGGCATTTGAACAACCACCAGGCCGCGAGCCTGGTACATGAGCTGGGCTGGAATACCCTGCAGTATCTGGTGCTGGCCCACCTCAGCAGCAAGAACAACCTGCCACACCTGGCCCGCCAGTGCTTTGTCGACACCCTTGGGTGCGACCCTGACTGGCTTGAGGTGGCAAATCAGGAACACGGGCTCGACTGGCGCGCCATCGCCTAGCCCACCCCTCACGCAAGCGGAGCCCAATCATGGAAAAACGCGACGAACTCTACCGCGGCAAGGCCAAATCGGTTTACAAGACCGATGACGCCGACCGCTTGATCCTGCTGTTTCGCAACGACACGTCGGCCTTCGACGGCAAGCGCATCGAGCAGCTGGACCGCAAGGGCACGGTGAACAACAAGTTCAACGCCTTCATCATGCAGAAGCTCGAAGAAGCCGGCGTGCCGACCCAGTTCGACAAACTGCTGGGCGACAACGAGTGCCTGGTCAAGAAGCTGGACATGATCCCGGTCGAATGCGTCGTGCGTAACTACGCAGCCGGCAGCCTGGTCAAGCGCTTGGGCGTGGAGGAGGGCATCAAGCTGGAGCCGTCCACCTTCGAGCTGTTCCTGAAAAACGACGAAAAGGGCGACCCCTTCATCAACGAATCCCACGTTGTCGCCTTCGGCTGGGGCACCGCCGAGCAACTGGTCGAAATGAAGAAGCTGTCGCTCAAGGTCAACGAGGTGCTGACCAAGCTGTTCGACGACGCCGGCCTGCTGCTGGTCGACTTCAAGCTGGAGTTCGGTGTCTTCCACGGCCAGATCGTGCTGGGCGACGAGTTCAGCCCCGACGGCTGCCGCCTGTGGGACAAGGAAACCCGTAAGAAGATGGACAAGGACCGCTTCCGTCAGGGCCTGGGCGATGTGATCGAAGCCTACGAAGAAGTTGCCAAGCGTCTGGGCGTGCCGCTGTAAGGCGCCCGCACACGCAAGCGCCTGATACCACGCGGTTTTTTTGAAAATAAAGGTTTGCGTTTTCAGAATTCGCTGGTATGATGCGCGGCATTGGAGAGATGCCGGAGTGGTCGAACGGGACGGATTCGAAATCCGTTGTACTGGCAACAGTACCTAGGGTTCAAATCCCTATCTCTCCGCCATACGCGAAGTAGTCAAAGCCCCCGAAAATGTTGAAGTTTTCGGGGGCTTTGTCGTTTTCGTGGTTCGGATTAGGGCATTCTTAGGCTCTGTCTGAAAAAAGCCGTCGCATACACCGCAGGACACAAGCCAGCGAAACCATCGCGGCGTAACTTTTTGCGAGCTTGTCGAAGCGCGTGACGATCCGGCGGTTCTCTTTCAACCAGCCAAACATGCGTTCGATGATGTTGCGCTGTCGGTATTTGGGCCGGTCGAACAGTCTGGGTAAGCCAGGCTTGGGCTTGCGCTTCATCGAGCGCAGCGGGATGACGGGTTGCATTCGATATTGATCGCAGTAGCGGCGTAGCGCTTCGGCGTCGTAGCCCTTGTCGGCAAGTAGCCATTTACAGCGCTTGCGCGGACGGCCACGTCGGCTCGATGGAATGCTGACCTCGTCCAGCAGTGGTTGTGCGTAGCTGATGTCACTGGCTTGACCGCCAGAGAGGAGAAAGCGCAACGGTATCCCGTTGGCATCGCAGAGCATGTGGATTTTGGTTGTCAGGCCGCCACGACTTCGGCCTAGAGCGTGATCGGCAGGCTCGTCAGGCCCCCTTTTTTCCGCGCTCCAGATGAAGCACGGGTTGCTCTAACAGCGGTCGAATCGATCATCCAGGTGTGGGGATCAATCAAGCCTTTGTCATTGAGTCTGAGGTGCAATCGTCTGAGCATCTGATCGAACGTTCCGCGGTTTCGCCAGACTCGGAAGCGGTGATAGACAGTCGCCCAAGACCCGAAACGCTCGGGCATATCTCGCCAGGCTGCTCCTGAGCAGAGCACCTAGAGAACACCATCGAGCATCAAGCGATCACTGCTGCGGGGCCTGCCCCTGACGTGGACTGCCGTAAAGAGGTCGGCGACCACCTCCCATGCTTCATCAGAGAGCTCATAACGCTTTGCCATCACAGAATTCCTTTCCGTTGATGGTCGGCGACTGTACCGAACCCAGGCTGTTCCGCGGCCACATTTCAGTTTCTTGGGATTTCAGACAGAGCCTAGGGCAGAATCGCGCTTCGCTAGTCCGCTATAGGCCGGATTAGATCAGTTATTTTGGTCTGGTGTAGGGGCGGGTTCAAAGCGCTAGCGGAATCTATTGAAATATAGCGTTTTTTGCTAGATATTATTAGACATTGCTAGATACCAATATCCTGGAGGCGCTCAAATGGATCCCTATCGTAACCCCTTTGCACCTGGGGCGGGCAGCAGACCCCCAGAGTTAGCAGGAAGGGATGATGTCCTAGAAGCGGCGCGAATAGCTTGCGGCCGCGCAGTCGCAGGCCGTAGTGCTCGTTCAATGATGCTTCTCGGACTCCGCGGTACTGGCAAGACGGTGCTGCTGAATGAAGTAGGCAAAATCGCCTCCTCCGAAGGGCTCCTTGTATCCAAAGTGGAATCGCCTGAGAGCGAATCCTTGGCTCGCCTTCTTTATCCCGAAATGCGCAAGGTGATGAGGGCTTTGTCTACTGTAGAGGCGGCTAAACAGATCGCGTCTCGCGGCCTAAAAGGGCTACGCGGATTTGCCGCTTGCTTCAAAATCGAGGTCGCAGGCGTTGAAGTAGGGGTAGAGGCTGAGCCCGGTCTCGCTGATAGCGGGGATCTACAATACGACCTGCCCGATCTTTTCCGTGAGATCGGCAAGGCGGCGCAAGCGGCAGGGAAAGGTTGGATACTTCTCATTGACGAAGTTCAATATTTGTCTGAAGGAGATCTGAGCGCCCTGATTGTCTCGATTCACCAGATGGCACAAGATGGACTTCCAGTGTTGATGGTTGGCGCGGGTTTACCACAAGTAGCCAAGCTTGCAGGGGAAGCGAAATCGTACGCAGAAAGGCTGTTCCTCTATCCCGAGGTCAGTGCGTTAGACCCAGTTTCCGCCGCGCGCGCTGTAGAGAAACCCATTGTTGAAGAAGAGTCCTCTATCGGAGAGGCAGCCCTGCAGTCAATCGTCGACAGAACACGGGGCTATCCTTTTTTCCTACAGGAGTGGGCTTCCTTTTCTTGGAACAACGCAGATGGTCCTGAGATTACAGAAGACGACGTGGAAAGATCGTATGGTGAGACCCTGGCATCTTTAGATACAGGTTTTTTCCGGGTCCGGATTGATCGACTAACCCGTGCCGAAGTGCAATTCGTTAAGGCCATGTCGGACCTTGGAGACGGACCATATGCGATGGCAGATATTGCAAAAAGTATGGATAGATCGCAGTCTTCTTTAGGGCCTACTCGTGCAAATATTATCGCCAAAGGGATGATATATAGCACGGATCACGGTTACTTAGATTTCACTGTTCCATTATTTGCTGAATTCATGCGTCGCCAAGACGGCCGTTAACATGTAGTAAGATTTTTGCAGCAGGCTTTAAGCCTGCTGCAAATCCGACCAAAGCTTTTGCTAGTTCAGCGCGTCCATGGTGGGATTTGCTTGGTTTTGACTATTTACTTCGCCAAAGCCCATCATGTTGGAAACAACCTCCGCCATGCTTTTCGTGTCCTTAGATATCCATCGGCCGTAGTGCTTGCGCACCATGGTCGTATCGCTATGGCCGAGTTGTCGGGCAACCCATTCAATCGGAACATAGCTCGACAGCGCTTGGCTCGCGAACGTGTGGCGCGCCTGGTTAGCGCCTCGATGGCGAATGCCGGCTTTCTCCAGATGGGCGGGCACCGCCGCGTTTAACGAGCTACACCGGCAAGCGTCGTTTCGTTGGCAGGGGCAGGAGCGGTTGCGCCGGAGCACGGCGCAGCAGGCCGTGGGCCTGGGTGAGGAAAAGATCACGCTCAAAGGTGCGATCTTCCCGAACCACAAGGCCGGGCTCAAGCAGCTCAACACCTTGCGTTCCATCGGCCGCAACCTGCGCGCGCTTAACCTCGTGACGGGCTACGGCGAGGTGCTGGGCGACTGGTGCCTGATCAGTGTCGAGGAAGAACAAAGCCACCTGCTGGCAGGCGGTATCCCCCGAAAACAAGGCTTCACCCTGGAGTTTGTGAGCTATGGCAACGACCTGCAGAACGTCTGACGGGGATCTGCTCGATGTTATCTGCCAACACCATTACGGGCACCTCAACGGCACCGTCGAGGCGGTGCTCGATGCCAACCCGGATCTGGCCAGGCAGGCGCAGCCGTACCGCGCCGGCCAGCTGATCCTGCTGCCGGATCTTCCGGCGCCGGCGGTCGAGCTGCTGCAGCTGTTCGGCTAAACCGCGTTACGCGTAACGAACCCCGCCCCGTGCGGGGTTTTGCATTTCTGGAGCCTGCATGAAACCCACGTATCAAATCGTCGCGGATGGCAACGACATTACCGCGCTGATCAATGACCGCCTGTTGCTGCTGCGCACCTCGGACAAGCCCGGCATGGAGTCGGACGAGTTCGAGCTGCGCATTGACGACCGCGACCAGGCGGTTGCGCTGCCGGCACGCGGTAGCAACGTCGTGGTCATGATGGGCTACGAGGGCCAAGGGCTGACCCGCTTGGGCGCCTACACCGTCGACGAGGTGGAATTGAGCGGGCCGCCCGACACCATCGTGATACGCGGCAAGGCCAGCGACATGCGCGGCAGTGGCAAGACCGTGCGTAGCGGCAGCTGGGAGAACGTGCCAGTGTCGCAGATCGTTGGCGAAATCGCCAAGCGCAACGGCTGGGAGGTGTCTTGCCCGGTCGACACCAAGGTCGAGCGCGTCGACCAGCGCAACGAGTCGGATTACAACTTTGTCACCCGCCTGGCCAAGCAGTACGACTGCACCGCCAAGGTGGCCGAAAGCAAGCTGTTGGTCATGCCGCGCCAAGGCGGCCAAAGCACCACCGGCAAGGCGCTGGCGGTCATCACCATCAACAAGACGGACGTTTCCCGCTATCAGTTCCGCCTCGGTGATCGCAACTCGCAGAAGGCGGTGAAGACCCAGCACCAGGACCCGAAGACGGGCAAGTTGCAGGTGGTCGAGCTGGCCAACGACGAGTCGCCGGACGGCCTGCCGCCGGTGCACACCGACCGTCATGTCTACCCCAACAAAACCGCCGCCCAGCAGGCCGCCAAGGCGCGCCTGGCCGCGTTCAACCGCAGCACGGCCGGCGTGCGCCTGGAAATGCCCGGTCGCACCGATCTGTTTGCCGAACGCTCGATCAACGCCCAGGGCTTCAAGCCGGGGCTCGATGGCGAGTACCTGGTGGACGGCGTCGAGCAGGTATTCACCCAGTCCGGCTGGACTACGACCGTTGAGTGCAACGGCGGCAAGAAGGGCAAGGCCAAGGCCTCGGGCAAGAAAAAGAAAGACACCAAGCCGCTCAAGGTTGAGCAGCTGTAACCCCGGCCGCACGCGGCCATGACTGGAGACCTCAATGGGTATCTCAATTCAACAGCTTCAAAAGATCCTCCCTAACGCCGGCTCGAAAGCCGGCGTTTTCGTTCCCGGGCTCAACGCCACCATGGGTAAGTTCGCCATCATCACGCGCCTGCGTATGGCTGCGTTTCTCGCCCAGATCGGGCACGAGTCGGGGCAGCTGCAGTACGTGCGTGAGCTCGGCAATGACAAGTACTTGTCGAAGTACGACACCGGTCGCCTGGCTCAGCGCTTGGGCAACACACCTGCAGCAGACGGTGATGGCCAGCTGTATAGAGGGCGTGGGCTCATCCAGGTAACCGGTCGGTTCAATTACGAAGCTCTGTTCGGTGACAGTCGCCTGCTCAATACCCCCGAGCTGCTCGAGCATCCAGTCTACGCATCGATGTCGGCCGGTTGGTTTTGGCAGAAGGAGGGCCTGAACAGCTTGGCCGACAAGTGCGACATCCTGGCCATCACCAAGCGTATCAATGGTGGTACCAACGGCCTGGAGGATCGCAAGACCATCTACAAGCGAGCGCTCGAGGTGCTGCAGTGAGCGCCTGGACCACCCGCTTGGTCGCCGTGGTGCTGCTGCTGGCCGCCAGCGCTGGCGGCGCCCGGGTAGCCTGGATGTGGCAGGCCAACGCCTACAAGGCGCAGTTGGCTGCTCAAGCCGATGACTTCGGCAAGCAGTTGGCGGAGAAGGATCGCGCACATGGCCTGGAGCGAGAGAAGGCTGCTGCAGCAGCGCTTGATCAGCTGGCTGAAGAACAGGATGCGCGGCGCGCCCTGGAATCGCGCCTGCAGGCCCAGGCACAAACGCACTGGCAGGAGATGGAAGATGCTCAACAAACTCAAGCTCGCCTGCGTGACCGGCTTGCTACCGCTGATCTGCGGCTGTCAGTCCTTGTCGAGGCCGGAGCCCTTGCCGCCTCGAGTAGTGACGGTGGGCTGCGAGAAGCCGCCGGCCCCGGAGGCCTGGTACATGGCGCCATACGCGCCCCACTTGACCGAGCGCATGCTCAACGAATTGTCGCCATCACCGACGAAGGTGACCGGGGACTGATCGCGCTGCAGGCCTGCCAGGCCTATGTCCGCGAAGTCACCCAGTAGTAAAGAGGCGAGCCGGGACGGATGCGTCAACATCCAGCCCGGCCCACCGAACCCGCAGACCCTTCCTGCAAGTCCAGCCGTGACCTCTGCCTTGTGCACAAAGCGCGGCGAGCCTAACACCTGTTTATCTATACAGTAAAGACTTGCATACCTATGACCTCTCCAATCATCCCCTGGATGGGCGGCAAACGCCGCCTGGCCGACCGCTTGATCCCTCTCTTTCCCCCTCATGAATGCTATGTTGAAGTCTTCGCCGGCGGTGCCGCGTTGTTCTTCATGCGTCCCCAGCCCGCTCCGGTGGAGGTGCTGAACGATCTCAACGGTGACTTGGTCACCCTCTACCGCGTTGTGCAGCACCACCTGGAGGAGTTCGTCCGCCAGTTCAAATGGGCGCTCAGCTCCCGCCAGATTTTCGAGTGGCAGAAGATGACGCGGCCCGAAACCCTGACCGACATCCAGCGCGCGGCGCGGTTCTTCTATCTGCAGCAGCACGCCTTCGGCGGCAAGGTCACGGGGCAAACATTCGGTACCGCTACCACGGGTCCGGCCATCAACCTGCTGCGCATTGAGGAAAACCTGTCCGCCGCGTGGCAGCGCCTCGCCGGCACTTACGTCGAGAACTTGTCTTGGCTCGCCTGCGCCGAGCGCTATGATCGAGTGCACACGTTCTTCTACATGGATCCACCTTACTGGCAAACCGTCGGCTACGGCGTCGACTTCCCCTTTGAGGAGTACCAACGCATGGCAGACTTCATGCGGCGGTGCAAGGGCAGGGTGATGGTCAGCATCAACGATCACCCAGACATTCGGCGGGTTTTCGACGGCTTCCACTTTGAGTGCTTGGATATCCGCTACAGCACTACTAACCAGCGCCACTGCAAGGCGGACGTCACGGGTGAGCTGGTGATAATGAACTGGCAGCCGGCCTCGCTAGGCAGCTTGTTCTAAATGCCTCTTTCTAGTTGTGCGTCGGCGACTCGACTCAGTTTAAGAAGTGATTACACTGGGCCATCACCCAACAAGGAGCAAGGCCATGAGTGAAGCGCCACATGACCCACAGAACCCCTACGCCAGCATGCCCCTGCATCACTTGCTGTTTCTCAAGGTCCGTGACGGGGGTGGGCCGACCAAGGTGGCCCACTCGGTAGCGGAACTGCACGAAATCACCATTGATGAATTGAAAGCGCATTGCCGCCGCGCTGTGGACGATATTCTGGTTGATCGCGCGCTTGCCGTGTACGAAGTACCGGTGGCTGAGTGGGCGCGCCGCTAACTGTCCATAACGGATTTTCTGTTAAATAGAGGCCCCCAGTCCGCAAGGACCGGGGGCCTTTCTTTTGCCCGTGGCTCCCAAAATGACGGAAATGGGCGACCAAAACCGCTAAAGTGATTTCGGCGCACCCCAGGGCTGCCCCGCGAATCACGCGGGCTGCAGATCCCGTTGACTTAACCCCTACGCCTGAGCAAGGAATTGCCCCCCATGGCCACCTACCTTTTGCACTACTGCTATTACCAGCCTGCACCCGTTTCGGACGACTTTATGGAGCACGTGAACAATCCCAAACTACCCGTGCAGGTCCACGGGCGCTGGCTGATCGAATTGGTGAATGACCTGGAGTACGTCAGCGATGTGACTTGGATTGAAAGCTTTCTGAGTGAAGAGCACTTCAAGCAGGGCAATATCGGCTGCAGCAATTTCCAGTTGCTGGGCTGGCAGCGCTTGAGCGGCCAGAACCGCCCCGCCGAGGCCGTTTGATGACCAGTGCCGCGCTGTCCTACCGGGGGCCGGCCGACCTGACCCTGACCTATGACGCGGCGCCCGGGCTCGGCCGCACCACCGAGCGCCCGGGCGTCGACGTGGTGGTCAGCCGGCCCAGCGCCGGCGCGCCGGTGTCGGTGCTGGTCGACCGCCAGTTGGGCGTGGCCCTGCTGCTGGCCCCGGGCGTCGGCCGCGCCACCCTGGTGCTGCCCGACGGCACCGTGCTGGCCGGCGCGGTGCAGGGGGTTGCCGAGAGCGGCGACTATTTCGAGATTGCCGCCGTGTCGCAATCGACCCAGGGGAATCGTTATGCGTAACGCCGGTGAGTTCATGCCCGGGCTGGTCCTGCCGCCGGTCTACCACGGGGTGCTGCGCAAGCATCTGACGGAAATCCAGATAGCCAACAGCGCGACCAACTGCCTGATCGCCCAGGCGCGCGCCGAGGGCATGGTGGAAGCCCTGGAGCTACTGAAAGCGCTGGAGGCCGATCAGATCGAGCGCTTGTACCTGCTGATCGAGCAGGCCGCCACGGCGCGCCTGCAGGAACTGGGGCGCACCCAGTGATCGGCCAGGCGGTGGATGTGAACACCCTGCGGGTGCTGGCCAGCACCCGCCAGGTGCGCGAGGCGGTGGCCGGCCGCTGGGAAGAAGACCGCAGTCAGTGGACCCTGAGCATCCGCGTCGGCGGCCCCACGGCGCGGCTGATCCCGGTGCGCTCCAAGCGCGACGCGGTGAAGACCTGGGCCAAGGTCGATACCCTGGTGAAGTTTGCCGAAGAGGTGGGCTTAGAGGGGGTTCGCGTCGAGTTCTGAGGCAAGTTATCTGGCTCATCAAATTCGTTAATCGGTCTCTAAGCGTCAGTGGAACCTCTGGCATGATTGACCGCTATCGTCCTATCACTGCGCTTCGTGGAGGGCAGAAATGGGTCAGTGACCGGTCACTGGACAAGATGATGGCAAAGTAGTAGCTTCCTAAAGCGGGAATTATCCAGCACAATGAATTGCTAACTTTGTCCTACCACAATAATTTAGTGCAGGCTGGCACTAGCTGTCCATTTACAGGCTGGACAGTCTCAGAATTATCTAGCTAACGGCTAAAGGCCTATTAATGGAAACAACCAAAGTTAAGGGGCTACTTTCTGTTGAGGTTAAATCTCCTCCAATTGTAGCGGGCACTATTGCGACTGTGAGTTTGATTGTCAGGAATCCATTTTCTGAAAAGGTTGTAATAGAGTCTATTCAAGCACCTTCCTCAGCGCCATTACTGCCTTCGCAAGCAGTGAGGTTGGCGGATTCGGCTGGCGAAAGGAATGTTGAGCGAAGTTTAATCCAGCGATTACTTACGGGGTTTTCAAACTTTAGAGTGGCGGAGATTAGCTTTGGATCACTTACCGCTGAATTTCCCGCCCCAAGAGGAAGTAACTTTCATATAAACATGGAGCCAAAGTCAAAGCTCACTTTTAAAACCCCATTCAAACCTAACGACAACGTCCATATAAATAATGCAGAAGGTGCCGAGGTAGTGTTCGACAATCCCAATGTAGAAATGGATGGTATTAGTGAGGAGAGAGAAATTCCGCCCCACCAGGAGGATCTGGCCTCGTTCGAGCTTCAGACAGCTCACTGGCTATTTGTAAAGCCGAAGGTGCTCGATCTCTACGCGCTTATAAAGTTCCGGGTAGGTGATGAACCTCGAAGCCAAGTTGTCCCTGTGACGGTCTCTGTCCAGCCGCCAGTTAAATCAATTGTTCTTGGTGCAGTATCAGGCGGCATACTGGGATGGCTCGCACGGCAACTAAATAACGGTATTCTTTCACCGGATTTTTCAGTCGCAGCTTCTGTTGTTAGCGCGTTGGGCATAATTGTAATGGCCATGATTCTTGCTATTGTGTTATCTCGACAAGAGTCGACCAAAGGCTTTGTGACTCTTGAGGACTTTTACGGTGCGTTCGTGGTAGGGGCTATCCTCGGATATACCGGGACCGAATACTTTGAAACATCATTAAAATCCGTAGCCGGAAATTAACGCAGTGACTAATCAGGTGCCTCAGCGACTAATTTCGCTCGAGACTGGTGGGTCATGTAAATAAATTCTCCCAGGTTTTCATGGGGTTTGCGTGGTTTTGGGGTGTCACGAGTTAATTGAATTAATTAAGAGGCACCGGAGCAAGGAGAGGTTATGGAAAATCTAACAAGAAATCAACATTTCATATCTCAGTCTGAGCAGCGCAGTAATTGTATAGATGAGAGTAGGCCAAAGCATAAGAAGCGAGTCTACAAGTTTGAAGTGGTCGATCGAGAAAATGGTGTTGTTCGCCTGACTAATACTGAGGGAGTCAAGATTCAGAATAATCTGTCTTTCGATGATCTTTTCAGTTTCGATGTAAAAAGCTCATCTTTGAGAAAAAACCTGGAGGATTTCTTTCAGGCTTTTGAAGTGGATCTGGCTCCGGCTGCTGACCTCCTTATTTCCGAATCAAAGATCTATTCGGGAAGCAAGGTTTTGAAGAGTGCCGCTGAACGAGTATTCAAAGCAAAGTTTATGGGGTGGATAAGAAACCCATATTCGATTGCTAGAACAATTGATATGTTTAAAGGGCTGTTGGGGTTGTATCCAACTGATCCTCTTTTGCTGGCCAACTTTACTGACATTCGCACGGGCACTAAGCCTCACTTAGCTAAAGTTTGCGCAGAGTTCGGGGTGACGAGTGATCAGTACTTACAGTGGCTGGAAATTCTGTTTCTGGCTTTAATGACCCCACCTGGAGGCACAAAAAGTATTCTGGAAGCATCAGTCGAAAAGTTTTTTGAGCCAACGGGTCACATGGGACATGTCATAGTCTCAACATTTGACGACGTTGTAGGCTACAGAGTCGCAATACCTGATACAGGTTATCTCCAGGGGACTCAAGATCCCAATCATAATATGTTTCTTTTTAACTTAAATCGGAGTGCGTTTGTTTCATTTAACTTTTTGAACTTGTCAAAGCAGACACTTGTAGAGATTCCGTCTTATATGAAAGATCAAGTAGGGTCTTTTAGTATTAAATTTTCGGCGCAGCATCATCACAATGATATGAGGTTGCTTGAGAGATTTAATGTGCTAGCCGCGTACCAAGCCCATTCTCATATATTTTGTGCTGATCCCCAAGTCTTCGGAATTACGACTATTCAATGAGTATTACACCTTGACGTTGTGAGTCACCCACCCGAACGCTATAGACAAGGAATGCGCCAGTGGTCAGAACCGGATAGCCACTCAAAGCGAACACCCAGACGTTCAAATGCTATAGCGGTTGCGAGAGCGCGGGGAAAACTAAAACTTTCTTGAGTTCGGCGCGCCGCTCAGCGTATTCGATCTTAATTAAGAGTCAAGGAAGAGTTGAAGCGAAATGAAAGGCTATATTGAGTTCGACCGTTTTATTGATCTGGAAGCATCTCTCGAGCAAATTTTTGCTCAGATTCAGAGCGAGCCAATGAGTCCAACCTCCTGGAAGTGGGCAATCATCGCTGCTCACTCTGCCCTTCAGGCTTCTATGTGTATCGCGCTTCGAGGCAGTGTAGGCTTGGATACGTGGAAGCCGAGACACCAAAAAAAATGGTTAGAGGCGTACGAAAAAAAAGAGGATTTACCTGATCCTCACCTTGATTACTTTATGGAATTATTCAGCAAGCTTTTTGATGGCGAGTCAGGAATAGATGGGTGCGCGATTAACTGGCTAAATGAATCTAGAAACAATCTTGTACACTTTAATACCGATCACTACGCAATAGAGCGAGAGTCTGTTATTTGTGCAATAACTGTGTCAGTATCTGCGACGATAATGGCATCGACACGAAGCAAAGGGATTTTTTTCTATAACGAGCAGCAACAGCATCGTTTTAATACTCTTTGCGAGAGCATACTCGCGAGACTCAAGGTGTTAGTGAATGGCTAACAAATTGGAGCTTTCACCTTCCTGGGCGCATTCACCTGCCTCCTCTTGGCCGTCAGCCGGCCATGGTGAAGGGCAGCTTCGGATCGACTGCGGCGGCGCTCCCATGCCGGCTTTTGCGCTTGATAGAAGAATGGTGCTATGGGCATCCGCGAGCGCTAGCAGCGTTTTGGATCCCGACCATTCGATTGACCGCTAAATTTTTAGGGCGAAATTAGGGCAAATCTTAGGGCGTGTTAGGCCTTTGCAGGCCATCCGCTAAAGCCAGAGTAGCCATTTATGCTGGCCTCCGGAGGCCTATAGAGATTCTCGGGCGGGTTCAAATCCCTATCTCTCCGCCATACGCGAAGTAGTCAAAGCCCCCGAAAATGTTGAGTTTTCGGGGGCTTTTTCATTGGTGCTCGAAAATATTGGTTTTTTGGGCAATAACTTCACCCTCCAGCACGCAGCAGGCCATCTTAGGACAATGTTTTTAGACCTCTAACCGGGCTAGGGCTTCCCGGTCTCATGGTATTTATCACTAGGGCGGTGGCGGTGCTGTTGAGAGCTTTTTTAAGGCTTGCGAGACGGGCTGTACAAGCAAGTCCAGTAGGCGTCTGTCGAACACAGCTTGCGTGATCAGGCGGATGCCCGCCCAGGTATGAGATCCAGGGCACCTTTATTGGTTGTTAGCTTCGAGACTTTTCAAAGCGAACATCACCCTCAGTCAAGTTCTTCACAGGCTGCCAGCCAAGGTGCCGATAGAAGCCACATGCACGGCTCGCTTGAGCTGTCTCTAACCAGATCGTTTGATGGTGTTGAAAGAGGAACGTCTCTGCTTGCTCCATGAGTCTGCGGCCCAGCCCGTTTCCCTCAAATCCGGGTAGAACGAAAGCGGCAAACACACACCCGTCCTCGACATCGGCCATAGAAAAACCTACAGGGGCACCATTGACCTCGGCAATCCAAGCACAGGGGGCCTCTAAAATGGCCTGCCTTACCGTAATGGGGCTAATTCCCATTGCGGCTAGCTGCTCACGGGATAAGTGATTTTCGTGCACGCTGGTTCGAATATCAAAAATCGCATCAATATCCGCTAGGTTGGCGAGTCTGATTGAGTGGTTCATATTTGGTTTGAGTCTCTAAGCGGGCTTCCTTGAATTCATAGGATCCCTAAATTCCTCAGTCGGTATTCCTGTTCCCTGCACCGCTGGGTCAACCGAAGGATTGTGACAACTCATCGCTTCAACAGAGTCAGTCGGGCTGCTACAGCCTTGCTGTCAAACAAGAGGGTGGCAGCGATACGCGGGTTGACAGACCGAGGACTCCGGAGACTCAGCGCACACAAGGTGCCCTACGTACCACCGCCATAAGGGTTGCACGTGTGGGGAGAAGGGTCTGCCTGTCAAAGCCGGTCGTTGATCTGCAACGACCCGCCGAGACTAGAACGTGACCTGCTCCGTCGCAACCGTTTGAGCAGCGGAGCAGTATGTTTCGGAAACGGCCTACAAGTAAGGGGATTAATCTGAGTTCAGAGACCCAAAATTACCCATCAAAGCGATCCCCTGCCGCTCAACCCTCCGCAACATTTTGTCTTGATCTGCCATTCACCACCTGCGCTACAATGCCGGCCTCTGTTCGCCACTCACGCCCGAACAACACGCCGTAATGACTACGCGCGCCGGGCGATGAACGCTTCCTGACATGGATTCGTTGGATGCTTTGCGCTTCGCTATACCTACCCATCACTGTTCGCTCATCCGTGGCGTCGCCTTCTGCGGCTGCCACTGGCGCCCCTCTGCAAACCCACCACACCACGCCCACGCTGCTGCCCGAAGGCTGCGGTTCACGGCTGTGCGTCCACTGGAAAATGGAGTGATCCACGTGCATAAGAAATTCATCGCCTCCCTCTTGGCCGTCGCCATCGCCTCGACCACCGCCTGCGCCCAGCTTGGCATCAGCAAGGAACAGGCCGGCACCGTGATCGGCGGCTTGGCGGGTGTTGCCATCGGTTCGACCATGGGCAGCGGCAACGGCAAACTGGCGGCTGCCTTGATCGCAGGCGGCATCGGTGCCTACGTGGGTAACCGCATCGGCAACATGCTCGATGAAAAAGACCAGCAGGCCCTGGCCTTGCGCACCCAGGAAGTGCTGAGCCAGCAACAGGCCACGGCCAGTGCACAGCCGGTGACCTGGAAGTCCGACCACTCCGGCGCCACCGCGCAGATCGTGACGGGCAAGACCTACACCAAGACCAAGCAGGTCGAGGTCAAGCGTGCGCCGAAGATCCAGGCCGTTCCGTCGATGAAGCTGATCAACGAACCCTACGTGACCACCAGCGATAACCTCAATGTGCGTGCGGCGCCCAACGCCAAGGGCGAAAAAGTCGGCAGCCTGAAGAACCACACCGAATTCACGGCCGTCGGTTCAACGGGCGACTGGGTGCTGGTGGGGCGCAAAGGCGTGACGGTCGGTTACGTGCACAAGGACTACGTCGAGCCCAAGGCACAGGCCGTGGCCAAGCGCGTCCCCCCGGCGGTGAACCTGGATGAGCTGGACGTGGCGACCAGTAGCGAAACCAAAGGTTTCGACTTGGACACGCTGCAGAACCTGCCTACCCAGACCGTCGCTGCCGAAGCGGCTTGTCGCCCTGTGACGGTCAGTCTGAAGTCCAAGGAAGGCAAGACCGAACAGGAACAGAACACCTTCTGCAAACAGGCCAATGGCACCTGGGAACTGATTTGAGAACCTCCATGAAAAAGCACGCCCTTGCGCTCGCCGTGATCGGTGCTTGCGGTCTGGTACCGCAGGCTTTCGCCCACGAGCTGGCGTTTTCGAAGAAGGACAATATCAAGGTCGAAGTGCCCGGTGAGGCCGCGACCTGGTGCAAGCCTGAAGTCGAGCTGACCATCACCCGGCCTGCCTGGGACAACCCAGACATGCTTTCGGGCTTGCTGAACAAGTTGCCGTTCGTGTTCGCCAAGGACTGCTCCACGGCCAAGGTCAGTTGGAAAGCGGTCGATGACAAGGGCACGCTGTATGCCAGCGGCGCTGGCACTGCCAGCAACCTGGGCCTGATGAACCTGGCTGCCGCACCTGCCGCACCCACGGCGCCAGCCCCCCAGCAGGCTCAAACGCCAGCGCCATCATCTGCGCCAGCGCCTGCAGAGGCATCCGCACCTGCCGCTACGCCTGCGCCTGTCGAGGCCCCAGCACCGGCCGTGGCGGCTGCCCCAGCGCCGGCCAACAAGCCAGAACCGGCCGCTGTCCCCACCCCAACCCCAGCGCCCGCACCTGAACCGGCGGCAGCACCTGCCGTTGCGCCCAAGGTAGCCGGCGCATCCGTCGCGGCCGCCCCCACCTCGGACTATGGCCGCTCAGTGGTACTGAAGAACAGCAAGCTGATGCAGATCACCGATGCGGCGGGCTGCAAGTGGGTGCTCAATAGCACCATCATCAGTGAGGGCGATACCCTCACGTTCGGCACCACGCCGGCCATGCCCTGTCCGGCTTCCGGCTTTGGTGCGGGCAATTTCGAAAAGATCAGCTGGAAAGCCGAAGGCACCTACCGCGGCAACGACTGGAATCGTATCTATGTCCACCCCAGTGCCTTGATGTTCAGCAAGCGTTACGAGGCGGCGGTCAAGGACAAGTCGGTCAGCTACCTCACGGCCGAAGCGGACCAGGTGGCGTTGCTGGTGGGCGAAATTCCCGACCGGAACATGAAGGTATACCTGGCGTTCTCCCGGCCTACCTACGGCGCTGTGGGGCCTTTCCTCGCCGACCCGTACTACGTCGCCGTAACCCCGGACGACGCCTTCGCCCTGGACCCGGTGAAGTACAAGGAGACTGCGCTGCAGGTTTTCGACCTGATCAAGAACGCATCGCCGAGCACCACCGACGTGGCAGACCTGCTCATCGTCAAGGACCTGTCGGCCATTTCCAACAGAATCTGGGGCAACGATGACCAGAAGATCGTGCGCAACCGCATCGGCATGAGCCGCCAGGGCTTGTACTTCGATGTGCGCAGCGGCGCCAACTGGGCGCAGCAGCGTGAGAAGCAGCGCGTGCGGGAAGCCCGCAATCGTCAGCAGCAGTTGGCCTGGGAACACACCCGTGTGCTTGAGCGTTACCAGCAATTGCAGGAGCGCATGGGGGAATTCAAGGGGCGTGAAACCGAGGCACTGGCGCAGATGGCCGGCATCAAGGTGCGTTACCCTTCGCCGCTGCAGCAGCAGGACCCTACGTCGTCGCAGAACGTGACGCCGATGATGGTGCATGTCACCGGCAAGAAGGGCGAGTTCTACACCCTCGACTACCCAGGCGAAGGGCGTCTGGTTGCCGAGCAGCAGTACCCCGAAGGCTGGTACGTGGCCCAGGTGGCCAACGCTACCCCTTACTACCCGCTCGAAGACGGTCGCGCCATCCCTACCTACCGCGCCTACAGCGTGGGCGAGCCGAAGGCCTGCGAGCAGGAGCGCTGCGCCGACCGCGTGTCCTATGGCGCCGTGCTGGCCAAGGAATTCCCCAATGCAGGCATCGACTCCAACTGGACGCCCGAAGTCTCCCAACAGTTTGTGAACGACTGGAACAACGCGTCGGCACAGGTCCAGTGAGGCATAACCCATGATCAAGCAGATGAACGCAAAGCAGAAGTTGATTGGCGGTGTGGCGGTCGTGGCGGTAGCGCTCGGCGTCACCTATGCCGTGGTTTCGAGCAGTGGCAAGAAGCAAGCCATGGCCTACTACGAAGACTTCAAGGAACGCTACTTCCTCGAAGACGTGCTATCCGAAGGCGACATTTCGTACTCGGCACTTTCCGGTAACCTGACAGTGGCCGACCCGGAGATCCGTGTGGCCGCCGTGCAGACCAACGGCGCGCAACAGTTCATGCGCAGCATGGCCGGCTTAGTGGCCTCAATGCGGGGCATGGACATGCAGGAGGGCCTGGGCAACTGGGCCGAGTACCAGATGAACGCACTCGAATCACGCTACGTGACCGGCGTTTTTCTAAAGGCTGATGCGTTAAAACTGTCGCACAGCGGTGACAGCAAGGACGGCGAAATCCATGTCCAGTTGCTGGGCATGCAGATGGCCGATCCGTATATCGCGGCCCAGGGCCAGGACATCGTCCGTGTCTACGATGTGAGCGACGAAATCCAGCCGGGCGTCGAGCTGACGGCCAACGGGCGCGCGTCCCAGGCGAAGCTGCCTTGGGGTGTGAACCTGGCGGCGCGCCAGCCGGTCACGGGCGCTTTCCTGGTCAACAGCACGGGGCAATTCGGGACCAAGATCGATCTTGACCTCACGCTGCAGCGTTCAAGCGATGGCGAGGGCGTTATGACGTTCGTGGTCACTCACCGCAACGACGGTTCGAAGGTGGGCGAAATCGTGCGCAAGGCCACCTTGCAATCCATGCCCGAACTCGATGATGTGCAGGAACAGTTCAAGGCAGCCCTGGGCGGCCAGATTGTCGCCGCCTTCAGCCCGCCTTCTGGTCTGGCCATGTTCAGCGGCGCAGTATCGGACTTGGCGCGCAAGGCCAAGGTGGAGCGCTATGAGGTCAGCTACAGCGGGTTCAAGCCCATGCGCGTGGCATTCGAAGCCTTCCAGCACACCACGCCCAACGCCAAGTTTGCCGACTTCTGCCAAGAAGTAGGGCTTTCAACCTGGAGCAGCGATTTTGGCACCAAGGCCAAGCAGCACAGCGATTCGGAATGCGCCATTGCGCAGAAGCTGGCGGCCGGGGACGACTTCGAGGAAACCTACACCTTCAAGGAAGGCAAGAGCCTGTACGCCGCGTTGTTCGTGAGCAAGGCGTATGAGCTGGAGACGAACTAGGACGTTGTCGGGGCGGGCCTTGTGCAAACCGCAAGCATGCCGGGGCCGTTTCACGGCCCCATCGCGGCAGCCCCAGGATTGGAGCCTCGCCGCTAACATTGCCGAGACCGCGTTGCGGTCTATCGCGGCCGTTACCCCCCTGGGCGTCACTCATCTACCAAACCCGCTCATCCCCCACATCCTCAAGCACCTGCCCCAAATCCAGCTCAACAGACAATGCAATCAGACTCGCATTTCCATCCTCGCCCTCCGGCCATACCGTCACTTGGGTGTCCGCTGCCAGCAGAAGCTGGTCGCCGCTTTTCATCATCTGCTGCGTGCCATCGGCTTTGATGACCCTCAAGCCACCGGCGGTTGCGAACAAAAGCAGGTCGTTGATGGTGCTCAGCCGGGCCGCAGCGCGCAGGTGTCGGTACTCCACGATCCAGCCGTCGGCCAGAAACGTCTTGCTCAGCTGGTAGTTCAGCGAGCATTCCAGCGACAGCTCACCCAGTGCCGCGATCACCTGCTCCTGTGGCAAGCCCTTGGGCATGAGGCGGGCAAACTCGCTCAGGTTTTCCAGTGTCACGTGTTTATGAGCAGGGCTCATGCCGGTGTCCTTGTAGATTCGATGCGCTCAGGCACAGGTGCAATTGAGGTCGACGTCACGCCACAAGCGTGATGGCGACGTGCGCGGCGATGCCTGCCGCCACGCTGAAAATCAAACTCCGGGTGAAGTAGGCCACGATCACCACCGGCACTGCGGCCAGCATGTCGGCGTTCACTGCCATCAGCGAGCCGTCCTTGGCCATCAGCAACGCAGGCACGGTGATACTGGCGATGATCGCCACAGGCAGGTACTCGATGACATCGTTGAACACCTTGGGCGTGCCCTGCATTCGGAACAGCAGGGGCGTGGCCCGGGTGAAGTAGGTGATGGCCATCATCAAGGCCACCGCGCCGATCAGGTATTTTTCTTCAGGCATAGGCCTACTCCACAGCCCACGGCCGTCGCCACGAACACATTCAAAGGGGAGGGGTACAGCGCGTTGAGTAGGCAGGTCGCGGCAATCACCACCAGGGCGACGATCAGCTTGGGCCGGCTGTTGCACAGCGACACGAGCACGAAGATCATCATGGCGGTCAGCGCGTAGTCCAGCTTGAACGCGGAGAAGCGGCTCAGCGCATCGGAGGCCACGGCGCCGAGCAGGGCGCCGGCAATCCAGCTGGCATGGCACCAGGTGTTGAACTGCAGCAGATAGCCAGGCGGGGTGTACTTGCCGGCTTGTAGCCGTTGGCTGTGCAAAGCGAACGATTCGTCGGTCAGGCCAAAGGCATACATCAGCTTTTGCGACCGGGAGATGCCCAGCCCATCGCTCTGCTTGGCCATGTACATGGCCATGAGCATGTGCCGCGAATTGATCAGCAGCGTCGACAACGCGATGGTCAGCAACGGCGCACCGGAGGTGATCAACGCCAGCGCCGCAAACTGCGCGGCGCCTGCGTAGACGAACACGCACATCGCCACCGGGAGCCACAAGGGCAGCCCGGCATTGATGCACATCACGCCAAACACGAAGCTCACCACGAAGTAGCCGGTGATTACCGGCAAGGCATCGACGAAGCTTTCCCTGCGCGAGACCGGGTGCAAGGCGAGGTCGGTCATAGATCGACCTCGCAGGTGATCTCGCCGCGCGTCTGGCTGAAGCCCTGCCGGTTCCAGAAGCGCACCGCCGACGCATTGTCCTGGTCGATGAACAGAAACACCCGACGGATGCCATGCTGACGGAAGTCGTTGAGGATCGAGGTGGTCAGCGACGTGCCGATGCGGCTGTGGCGATAGTCTGGCGACACGGCCAGGTGGTTGATGGTACCGCGTGTACCCATCGCCCCTCCGGCCACGGCACCGATGATCGCCCCGCTGTGGTTTTCCGCCAGGTAGCAGAACGTGTTGTCATGGCTCAACAGGCCCTTGAGCAGGTCCTCGTTCTGCCAGTCGCAGAACGCAATCTCGTCGAACCGCTTGAGGAAGTTGACCAGGCGCGTGGCATGAAACGGCGTGGCCTTCTTGATGGTCAGGCCGTTCATGCGGTCGGGCACGGCAACGCTGCGCGTTGCCTGCTCAAGGCTATTTGACAATGTCATGTTCGGTCCCCGGCCGGGAGAAGGAGATGGCGATGATCTGCCGATAGCCCATTTCCGATTCGCTGGGGTTGGTGGCCGGTGTCACGTAGTGCTGCAGCTCGCGGTCGAGGAAATACGTGGTGTCGAGAATTTCCTGGTAGGTGCCGGAGTCGATCACGTTCGACTGTTTGTCGTAGACCTTGCTGGTGGCGCCTTCGATGTTGTGACGGCCCCAGAAGTGCACGCCGCTGAAAGGGTAGCCGTCGCAATGGATGCCTTCGGGCGTGATTTCGATTTGCTCGCCGGGTTTGACCTCGATGCGGATCTGGTGAACCTGGCACTGCCAAGGCACGTTGTGCAGTTCTTCAGGCAGCACGGCCTTGTACACGTCGAAGTCCAGCTTGATCAGGGCGCGCAGCACCGGTGAGTTGAAGACATCGCTGGACACATCGTCGAAGTGGCGCCGCATGCCGCCCACATACTGGTTATGGGCCTCGGACTGTTCATAGGCACGGTGTTCGAGCTGCTGCAGCTCGCCGGTCGCCGGGTTGAAGTCGAAATCGCTGTAGCGGCGGTAGCGGGTACCCTTGTCGGCCTGGCCGTAGTACTTGTCTACGCCCATTGTTTCCCAGCTCTTGGAAAACGCCACGAAATGGTCAAAACCGCCGTGGAGTGCAAAGTCGTTGCCCAGCACGTTGACTGTCTTGTTCAGGCGCAGTGCGTCATCAACATTCCGTTTGAGTGTAAGCATTGGCATCTCTTCCCGTTGAAATCTGGGCGCCAATCTAGCAGGCGAAATGATGGCAGAAACTTCACTTTTTTTTGTGGTGCCTCAACCGCCGCTTGTTGCCAGCCGACGTACCGAGCAGACAGCGGCGGCGGTTGTGCGTTATCCTTCCAGGCCTTGTTGCATGCGGGCTTGAGCACGTCTTGGGAGGGGTGTCGAATGGATATCAAGGTGCTGCGAAACATCGCCAATGTCGCGAGGACGGGGTCGATCACCGATGCCGCCGAGCAGGTCCACGTCACGGTGCAGGCACTGGCGGCGCAGTTGAAAAAGCTGGAGGACCATTGCGGCTTCAAGCTCTTTGACCGCACCAACAAAGGCGTGTCGTTGACGCAGGAAGGGGTCGGGATCCTGCCCCATGTGCTGGAGATCGTGCGCTGCTCCGAGCGCATGCAACTGAAAATCAAACAGCTGCGCGAGCGCCAGAGCCAGCCCTTGCGGGTCGCCCTGAACAGCACCCTGTCGATGGAAATCAACCAGCAGATCATGGCCGGTGTGGCCAGCAATCTGTCCGGGTGCAGCCCCATCTTCAGCTGTTCCGAATCCCCCGACAACCTTACCAAGCTGGCCAAGGGCGAAGCCGACATGGTGGTGATCCTGGGCGACAGCATGCCCGAGGGGTTCTACTCGGTTTCGCTCAAGGGCCTGCGCATTGAGGTGGTGGCCTGCTCGGTCAGTGCCGACACCGCCCCTTCGGTGGTCATCAAGCCGTTGCCCGAATGCCCGTACGCCTCCATTTTTTCGCGTTTCGCCAACCATCAGGGCGGCGGGCTCGAGGCTGCTACCGTGTTCCATTCCGGCAGCGAGATCGTCAGCGTGTCGATGATCAAGAGCTTCGGCGGCATGGGCGTGCTGTCGCGGGCCGTGGCCGAGACGAACGACCTGCACATCTGGGAAGGGTATTCCGAATACCTCGATGTGTACCTGGTGATGAAAGAGCCATGGATCGTGGAGGAGGAGTTTCCTCAGTTCTACCCCAAGACAGCGCCGATGCACGCCTTCGAGTCGATCAATGCCTGAAGCGCCGTCAGCCTGAGACAACCTGTCGTCTTGCGCTTGGCCGCGCAATTTGTTTGTCCTGGCATTTCGGTTACAATCGGAAAAACGATTCAGTGATGTAGGTCAATGCGACAAAAGCCTGATTCGTTTTCCGGTTCTCTGGCTGCTGAACAATGATCAATAACAAGCCTGCGCTGAAGAACACGCGTTACCTGGGTCAGCCACAGGCCCACCTCCGTTCTCCTGACTGGAATTGATCAATGTTCAAGAAAGCTGGCAAGACCTTGCTGGGTCTGGCTGTCGCTGCAACTGTCATGCACGCTCACGCCGCAGAAACCAAGAAAGTCGACGTACTGTTGGTCGGCGGCGGCATCATGAGCTCCACCCTGGCCGTCTGGCTGCACGAGCTGGAGCCAAGCTGGTCGATGGAGATGGTCGAGCGCCTGGACGGCGTGGCCGAAGAAAGCTCCAACGGCTGGAACAACGCCGGTACCGGTCACTCCGCACTGGCCGAGCTGAACTACACCCCCGAAGACAAAGACGGCAACATCAACATCTCCAAGGCCATCGAAATCAACGAAGCCTTCCAGATTTCCCGTCAGTTCTGGTCCTGGCAGGTACGCCAGGGCGTGTTGAAGAACCCGCGCGCGTTCATCAACACCACGCCGCACATGAGCTTCGTGTGGGGCGACGACAACATCAAGTTCCTGAAGAAGCGCTATGAAGCGCTGCAGGCAAGCCCGCTGTTCCGCCCCATGCAGTACTCCGAAGATCACGCGCAGATCGCCAAGTGGGTCCCGCTGATGATGGAAGGTCGTGACCCGGCCCAGAAGCTGGCTGTCACCTGGACGCCAATCGGCACCGATGTGAACTTCGGCGAAATCACCCGCCAGTTTGTCGGTCACCTGCAGACCCAAAAAGGCTTCGACCTGAAGCTGTCCAGCGAAGTGCAGGACATCAGCCGCAACAAGGACGGCTCCTGGCACGTCGAGTACAAGAACCTGAAGGACGGTAGCAAGTCGGCTACCGATGCCAAGTTCCTGTTCATCGGTGCTGGCGGTGGCGCGTTGAAGCTGCTGCAGAAGTCCGGCATTCCGGAAGCCAAGGAATATGCAGGCTTCCCTGTGGGCGGCTCGTTCCTGGTGACCGAGAACCCAACCATTGCCATGCAGCACATGGCCAAGGCCTACGGCATCGCTTCCACCGGTGCACCGCCCATGTCGGTACCCCACCTGGACACCCGCGTGCTCGACGGCAAGCGTGTGATTCTGTTTGGCCCGTTCGCGACCTTCTCGACCAAGTTCCTGAAGAACGGCTCGTACCTGGACCTGCTCAGCAGCACCACCACCCACAACCTGTGGCCAATGACCCGCGTGGGCATCGACCAGTACCCACTGGTGGAATACCTCGCAGGCCAGCTGATGCTGTCTGACGACGACCGTTTCGACGCCCTGCGCACCTACTTCCCGAATGCCAAGAAGGAAGACTGGAAACTGTGGCAAGCCGGTCAGCGCGTGCAGATCATCAAGCGTGACGAAGAGAAGGGCGGCGTGCTGAAGCTGGGCACCGAAGTGGTGGCCTCTCAGGATCGCACCATTGCCGGTCTGCTGGGCGCCTCGCCAGGTGCATCGACTGCTGCGCCGATCATGCTGAACGTGCTGGAAACCGTGTTCAAGGAAAAGGTCGCTACCCCAGAGTGGCAGGCCAAGATCAAGGAAATCATCCCGAGCTACGGCACCAAGCTGAACGACTCGGCCGCTGCTACGCAGAAAGAGTGGAACTACACCGCTGAAGTGCTGCAGTTGGCCAAGCCGCCGGTCATCGACGAACGCGTCGGCACCAGCGTCGTTGCGCCAAGCCAGCCGGTTGAAAGCAAGCCTGAGAACGACATGGCCCTGTAACTCACGGCCCTGACGTAATCGAAAGCCACGGGGGTGACCTCGTGGTTTTTTTTTGCGCGGTTAGACAGGCAGGGCTTGGCCAAGATCGCGCCCGCGCAGGCACTCGGCAGCCTTGATGGTGCGCGAGGCGATCGCTTGGGGAAACCTGGGCAGGGCGCAGGTCACTCAGGCCTGCCGCAAAATGCAGTCCAGCAACCCCGGGAAACGCTCGTCGAGCATTTTGCTGCGCAGTGAGTTCATGTGCGTGGTGCCCACGTTGCGGGTGTGTACCAGCCCGGCGTCCCTCAACACACGAAAATGGTGGGACATGCTCGACTTGGGCCGCCCTCCGTCCAGCTCGCCGCAGCTGGCCTCGGTCACCCCGGCAAGATGGCGGACGATGCCCAGGCGCACTGGGTCGCTCAAGGCGTACAGCACGCGTTCGAGAATTAGATCATCAGGATTGGGATGTTTGTAGGCTCGCATGGTCTGCATGATACCGGGGCTTTTCATTATTGCCATAGTTCGATTATGATCGAACTACAGTATTCAATGATCCTGGAGTGTTCCATGGCAGCCCTGTTCGAACCCTATACCCTCAAAGACGTCACCCTGCGCAACCGCATCGCCATCCCGCCGATGTGCCAATACCGCGCTGAAGACGGCATGATCAACGACTGGCACCACGTGCACCTGGCTGGCATGGCCCGGGGCGGTGCCGGTCTATTGGTAGTCGAGGCCACGGCAGTATCGCCCGAAGGCCGCATTACCCCAGGCTGCGCCGGTATCTGGAGCGATGCCCACGCCCAGGCGTTCGTGCCCGTGGTGCAGGCGATCAAGGCGGCGGGCTCCGTGCCAGGCATCCAGATCGCCCACGCCGGTCGCAAGGCCAGCGCCAACCGCCCATGGGAAGGCGATGATCACATCGCGGTCGATGATCCACGCGGCTGGGAAACCATCGCCCCGTCGGCCATCGCCTTCGGTGCCAACCTGCCCAAGGTGCCGCGCGCCATGACCTTGGACGACATCGCTCGGGTCAAGCAGGACTTCGTCGATGCAGCCCGCCGCGCGCGCGACGCCGGCTTTGAGTGGATCGAGCTGCACTTTGCCCACGGTTACCTGGGCCAGAGCTTCTTCTCCGAGCACTCCAACCAGCGCACCGATGCCTACGGTGGCAGCTTCGAGAACCGTAGTCGGTTCCTGCTCGAAACCCTGGCAGCGGTACGCGAAGTGTGGCCTGAGCACCTGCCGTTGACCGCTCGCTTTGGGGTGCTGGAATACGATGGTCGTGACGAGCAAACCCTGGAAGAGTCGATCGAGCTGGCGCGCCGCTTCAAGGCGGGCGGCCTGGACCTGCTCAGCGTAAGCGTGGGCTTTACCATTCCCGACACCAACATTCCATGGGGCCCAGCCTTCATGGGCCCGATTGCCGAACGCGTGCGCCGCGAAGCGGGTATCCCCGTCACCTCGGCATGGGGCTTTGGCAAACCGGAATTGGCAGAAGCGGCCGTACGTGCCGAACAACTGGACCTGGTCTCGGTCGGGCGTGCGCATCTGGCTGACCCGCACTGGGCTTATTTCGCGGCCAAGGAGCTGGGGGTGGAGAAAGCTGCATGGACCTTGCCAGCGCCCTATGCACACTGGCTTGAACGGTATCGCTAAGGGTCGCGGTCAGGGCGTTTGAAGTGCCACCTGCGCCTCGGCGAAGCACTGCTCGGCAATCGCCGAGCGGGGCTCGCTGCGGCGCAATAACAGGCCCACCGGGCTGTGGATGACAGCATCGGTGACCGGCACGATGCGCAGGTGCTCGCTAAGGCCTTCCAGGCCGCACCCCAGCGGCATGATGGCGCAGCACAGGCCAGTGGTGATGGCCTGGATCAGCTGGAAGCTGGAGTCGCTTTCCAGTACAGCGTTCGGTTCCAGGCCGCGGCTACGGAAGCTCAAGTCCAGCGACTGCCGGTAATGCATGCCCTTGCTCAACAGGCCCAGCGGCGTATCGCCCAGTTGGTCCCAGCGCAGGCTTTGGACCTCGAACTGAAAATGCCGGGTATCGTGCAGCAGGCCCATGGTAGTGGTACCCAGCTCGATGACGTCGAAAAACTGCGTGTTGACCTGGTCCAGGTAGCAGATGCCCAAGTCCAGTTGATTACGGCTCAGGCCGTCGATCACCTGCTCGGAGCTTAGGGAACTGAGTTCGAAGTGCAGGCCCGGGTACTTGGCCCGCAACGGCAACAGCAGTTGCATCGGGTTGAAACTGGCCAGCGGCACCGTGCCCAGGCGCAGGCTCCCGACCACCTGACCGCGGCAATGGGCAGCTTCGGCGTGCAAACCGTCATGGGCGGCCAGCAGGGTCCGCGCCCAGGCCAGAATGCGTTCGCCCGCCTCGGTGAACCCTTCGAACCGCTGACCGCGCTTGACCAGCACCAGGTCCAGTTCGTCTTCCAGGTTACGCAGGCGCATGGACAGCGTGGGCTGGGTGATGTGGCACAACGCAGCCGCCTGGCCAAAATGGCGAGTCTGGTCCAGGGCGATGAGAAACTTCAGTTGCTTGATATCCATGCCTGCGCCTGCTAAAGGGTTACGCCGACAGTAACGTACCGTGGCGATAGATGCCATCGATCGAGCCGTTTGCGCTATCGATTGGACGCTGGCAGCGCCTGTTACTAGCGTGGCCGTAACCCCACTGCAAGGAGCTGTGCTGTGCGTGTTCAACCCAATGCGGTTTTCGTGCCGCTCAACATCGCTGTCTTGACCGTCAGCGATACCCGCACTGTCGAGAACGACACATCAGGTGCACTGCTGGCGGATCGCTTGGTGCAGGTGGGGCACCGCCTGATTGCACGGGTTCTGCTCAAGGATGACGTCTACAAGATACGCGCCCAGGTGGCGACCTGGATTGCCGACGAGCAGGTGCAGGCAGTGTTGATCACCGGTGGAACAGGCTTTAGTGGCAGGGACAGCACCCCGGAGGCGGTCGAATGCCTGCTCGAACGGCGCGTGGACGGGTTCGGCGAGTTGTTCCGTGCGCTGTCCATTCTGGATGTCGGCGCCTCGACCGTGCACAGCCGCGCCTTGGCAGGGCTGAGCAATCGTACGCTGGTCTGTTGTCTGTCAGGTTATACCGGGGCCTGTCGTACTGCCTGGGAAGGCATTCTTGCCGAACAGCTCGACGCCCGGCATCGGCCTTGCAATTTCGTCAAGCATTTGCGGGTTTAGCAGAGCGTCGTGCCTATCAAGGCTCTCCGGCTCAGCAGCATCCACCGGCCGCTAAGCGGCTTTGCCGGGGCGCCGAACTGGCTGCGCGCTAGCCCCGATTGCTCGCAGTCGTCAAGGCACGTCGGCGACTGGTCAGTTGAAAGGAATCACCCCACGTGCCTGAGCGTAGGTCAGGTTGCCACGGTGAATACGTAACTCCTCGCCCATGGCAGCGCTTCTGACCTGTTCCCTGTAACCCAGCTTGCGCTGCCGCCACAGTTTCAGATGACCTTTGCCGAACGCCGTCGGCGCGGCACCCGCATCATTGAAGTGAAAGTGCGCGGCCCACAGCGGCTTGCCGCGCTCGCTGCCCGGCGCTTCGAGCACATCGATGCGGTATTCATCAAGATAATCTTCGGCCAGTGGCTGCCGCGGCCCCTGATAGGTCACACGTAACAGCCCTTGCTTGTGCAAGTAGTGCAAGCCTTCTGCGCTGGGAAAGCGTGTGGTGCTGTGCAGTTTGACCAGCATCTCGCGTTTACCCTCGCGCAAGCTCACCAGGGCATCGTCCAGGCGCTGCAGCAGTTCAGATTCAGCTTCGCTGTCGGCGAGCTGATCCCGCAGTGTCTGCACTTCCCCGATCTGGGCATCGAGCATTGACGTCAATGAATGGCTATCGACATCTTCTTCAACCAGCTTGCGCGCATTGGCAAGTACGTTCTGATTCTGAGCAAGCATGCCTTCAGCCAGCGCTTGTTCCTGACGCTCGCTCTCCGGTGTAGGCGCTCTGGGTGGCGATGAGGTGCCAGCAGCTGGCAATCTTTCGACCCACGTGCCACTTTCCCGGGTAAAGGTATGCAGTACAGTCTTGCTGAAGGTCCCGCGAACTTGCAGCGCAGGCCGCCCCTCTACGATCGACTCCGAACCGATCACCGTCTGGCCGTTCGCTGTTGTAGCCACTTGTAACGCCTGGCGGGGATAGACCGGCCGGGTGGTGGAGTGCTGCTGGCCGACGGCCTGCTCCCGCAATGCGGTAACCAGCGCGTCGCCCGCCATGGTCTTGAGCTCGACCATTTGCTGCCGATACGCCTCCAGGCGCCCGATATCTACAAGTTCGCTGCCCAGCTGGGCAATGCGCTGACTGTTGAGGATGGCCGCCGAATATTCATCCCAGGCACTCTGCAGAATGTCGATACGCTGAGCAGTCTGCAGATCGGCGAACATGGACAGGTGGTGAGAATTAGCGGCCACCCGCAGGCGCTCCCCAGCGAGTGCAGCCCTGAACACCGCATAGTGCGAATAGTCTTGCAAGGCTTCAAAACGCAGCGCCAGCTCAACCAAACCCATGGCCTGGAAGAACCGTATGTTTACCGTGGTAGTGGTGCGCGTTTCGATGATCTGGGCAACGGTCCTGTCCGTTTTTCGAATGCTCGGTGCCGTCATGTCCAGATCGGTAACGGCAAGCAGCCGATCAAGCGCCGCTGTATATTCAATGATCAAAGGCTGGTCGATAACCATGCTTTCAAGTACTTCACGGTACTGCTCATACGCAGCTTGCCGCTCCTGCGGCAAGGCGTCATTGAGCGCCGTGGTCAGTCGATCGTACTCGGCGAACCTGCCGGTATACAGCTGCTCTTCGATGATGAACTGCGCATAACCAATCAAATTGCGCCTTACATCTGCCAACGCCCGCCGCTGTTCTGGTGCATGGCTGTTGCTCGCCATGTAGCTACGGTCATCAAGCAGCGCAACCATGTTGCGCTCGGCCTCAAGGTAGTTCTGGAAAATGCCTACAGCGGATTCGATACGCTGGCGACGCAAGTCTTTTATCTGGACCAGCAACTCCGTTTGCCGTTTGGCAAACAGGCTGGTTGCCTGTTCGAATTGAGCATGCTGTTCAGGATCTTGCGGCGGCGGTTGCTTGAGCCGCTCCTCCACTTTCAGCCATTGTGCACGAGCAGCCTCGATGCGTTGGCGCAGGCTTTCATATTCAGCAGCGCCTCTATCGGCGTTGGCGAGGCTTTGCTCGACCGCCTGCAGCGCCGTCTGGATCCGGGTTACCAAGCGTTCGCGCAATCGCTGCCGGGTGCTTGAGCCGGGGCGGTCCCCACCGCCTCGCAGGCGTGTATCGATACGCCAACGTTGCTCATCACGCCTGATCAGCGGCCCCTGGCTGCCATCCGGCCCGACGATGCGGGTAAGACCATCGGCAGACTCGACCGCATAAACTTGTCCTTGCAGCCGCACATAGAGCCTATGCTCAAGTTCATACAACCCTGCGAGTGGCCCTTGCCCGATCGCCGGTCGGCCCTCCAGGCTTACCGAGGCCGCCATGGCTTGCAATCGCGTGCGTTGAGTCCCGGACAGCGCGTTGAAACCCTGGGCGCCGCGCCACGAAAAGTCGAGTTGAGTGGTCGCTTGGGCCTGCAGTGCCTCGACAGGAGCCACACTGCCCGGCTCAGGCAGCGGCGACGGATCGACATCGCCGCCCAGTCGGACCGAAGCTGCATCGACCGTTAGCGCAGTTGCCCCGGCATGCGGCGGCTCGGTTTTAGGCAGCTGTGCATGGATCAACATCATCAATGTGTTGTTAAGCAGATCCACCACAGCTTGGGTTCGATCCGTAGCGCTGCCTTCAAGCAGCAATTTCAGGTCTTCGGCTACGGCACTTATACCGATGTACAGCAAGGCAATCGAAGAGATCGGCCCCGGTAGCACGGGGGCGGCGATGTTCAGCAACTGCCAGGCGAACGTCTTGATGGACTGCCAGCGTACCTCGCTGTTACTCATGGCACTGCGGTCGGCCAGTTCGAGCAGCATCGAGCGCTTGGCCTCGAACAGGTTCGCATCGATGTCATGCGTCCAGAACGTCAGTGCGAGCTCAACAGGGGCTGGTTTGTCCAGGGGAGCGTATGGGTCGAACACCCAGTGCGGCAGGTGAGGCTCCTTGAAACCACCGTTGTCGTACACGGCGCGGTGCGTTTGGTCGAGCCATGCCAGCACGCCTGCCTGCACGCGGCCGGGTTGGGCGATCTCCTGCATGAGGGCTTGCCGGTTCTTGAATTGTTTGAGCGCACCTTTGTACATCGGGCAATACAGCAACAGCTCGCCGCTATCGGCCACTTGAATGACGAAGAAACCGTGCGCCTTGTCGACCCACTGCGAGTCGGGCGAGCGCTTGAAGGCCAGGGGCGCGATGGCCAACGCTTGCTCATTGCTGGCTGGTACACGGCAAAAGCTGGCCACCGCCGCATAGCTACTTGGGTCAATATGCCCGATACAAAGCGCGTAGGCGGCATCGAGCATCAGGCCCATCCGCCATTGCGCCGCAAAGGCGTTGAGGTGGGAGGCTTTGTACTGTTCATCCCCAAGCAACCCATCGAGGTAGCGCGGATAGTTGCCGCCTATATCAACAATGGCAACCAATTGGCGCAAGTACTCGGGGTCAAGCCAGGCAGGGATCTCTTCATGAGTGCGATGGGCTACAGCTGCCACAGGGCTCGCGCCGGTTGCCTCAAGGCGACCGATGGCGTACTCGGTCAACGTCAGTGTCTTGCTTTCTATCAGCTGCCCGAAACCCAGCCCATGGCCGTCATTGGCATAGGTATTGACGGTAAGAATCAGGTCATCCGCGTCGTAGGCGCCGTCTGCAGGATGATCGGCCAGCATCTGTTCACGCAACGTGTGCCGTGCGTAGGTATGCAGGTCGTCCGGTTCTGTGGGGCACTGGGCATTGCCCTGGGAAGCTTGTAACACACAGACGTCCAGCAGCGCCTGCAGATAGCGGCTCTGCCCGTTGAAGTCGGCGTTCAAGAGCTTCTCAGGCAACTCTATGGCCAGCTTTTGAATGGGCAGATCGGCCAATTGGGCGAAGAACGGCGAGGGGTCGACCACGGCCTGGTAGGCCGAGGCCAACTCATCTACCGTGTTCAGATCGCTCAACCGTACGCGGTTCAATCGCGACAACAGGATTTCGAGCAGCACGCTGGACAACAAGGCAAACGCGTTGCCGTCGGCTTCGTAAAGCGCCCACGAAAAACCGTCGTCGGTCTCCGTCAGCCTGTGTTGCGTCTGCAGGTAGGCACCAAAAGCGTCTAGTGAACTGAAGCCTTTCACACCGCCTGCGCTCGTGCACCAGAGTGTCACGTTGGCCACTTCGCTACTGGCGCTCACCAGCAGCCCAGGCAGCAGTTCACGGGTGCTGCCTTGGTCGAGGCGCCGATGTATGCGTACGGCGTGCACAGCGAAACCTTCAGTTCTTTCGAGAAGCAGATCGTTCAAGCACCGGCGCTCATCGGCGGTCAATGTCTGATCGGTCAGCCCACTCAGAAGCCCAGCGCGAAGCACCTGTTGAACCCAAGTGTCGTGATCATTGCCGTTGCCTGCATTCCAGTAATCGATCTGAGCCTGTTCAAAGCACGTATGAAGGGTCGGTAGAAACGCGTTGAATGCGTCGTTCAGCGTGCCGGGGTCGACGAGGTCATCATCGGCTGTTTCGCACGCGTCGGGGATGGCAAAAAAACGAAGCGGTGGTTTAAGGCTGAAGCGGTCCTGGCTGGCAAAGTCCACCGGCGCATTATCAAGAAAGTGTTGCAGTACAACGTCGACAAGCGGGGTGACTGTCCAGTAGCCGTCAATGTGCCAGCGAAGAAATTTCAGTGGCTCAGCACACTTCATGTCGGGGCGGTGAACAGCCACCTTGGGGTAATGCGCGATGATAAGGTTCATCAGTTGCTCACCTACCACCTGGCGCAAGGTGGGGCGGCTTGCAAAGCGCAGGGCGACGGCACGATTGAGGTCATGTGCAGGTGGAGAGGGGAGGGCAGAGGGCATGCGTGGAGCTCCTTGTGGGTTCTTTCCACAATGTTCCAAGCGTGCCACGGCACTCGGTGCTATCTATATGCTGCACATCGGTCCCAGGCCTTTGGCTGCGCCCAGGCACGACGCGTTGCTGTCCACTCTTGCCCGGCAGGCTGGACCAACATTCTTCGAATAAGTCAAGAACCGACCTGTTCAAATCCCTCGCACCGTGCTACAAACTGGTTAAGCAATGATCTAGCTGCTTGATAACGAAGGGAAAATCATGACGAAGTCGGAGCTGATCGAACGTATTGTCACCCATCAAGGGCTACTCTCGTCCAAGGACGTAGAGCTGGCCATCAAGACCATGCTTGAACAGATGTCACAATGCCTTGCTACCGGTGATCGCATCGAGATCCGCGGTTTTGGCAGCTTCTCGCTGCATTATCGGGCACCACGGGTAGGTCGCAACCCCAAGACCGGCCAGTCGGTCAGCCTCGAAGGCAAGTTCGTTCCGCACTTCAAACCCGGCAAGGAATTGCGTGATCGGGTCAATGAAGAAGACGAGGCCCATACCTGATTCCCTAGGAGCAACCCGATGCGTAACCTCAAGCGTGCACTGGCAGCTGTCTTCGTCCTGCTGCTGGCGGCTGTAGTGCTGTTCTTCGTGCTGGAAAACCAGCAGACCGTAGCCTTGACCCTGTTTGGCTGGGTTGCGCCACAGGTGCCGGTGGCAGTGGTGGTGCTGGCCGCGTTGATCATTGGCCTGGCCGTTGGGCCTTTGCTGGGCGCCTATGGTGTGCAGCGCAGCAAGCGCAAAATCCGGGCTTCGGCCCGCGAAGCGGCGCTGAGCGGCAGGTGAGGATTTTTCTTATAGTGCTTTAGGAAATGTCTGCCTATTAAAGCCACGGTCACCATGGACTAATTGCCCACTTCGTTTTAGCCCCGGCGAGAGTGCGCAGCATGGATTACCCCGGCCTAACCCACCATGGCGCTGTACGCGGCGTGACGGGTTCCTGCCATCAGCTTCATCTTGGCCCTGGCGTCAGCCTGCTGGTCGACTGCGGTGCCGAGCAGGGCGCCGATGTAATGCCGGGTGCGCAGGGCAGCGCGCTTGGGTTCGACATCACCGGCATCCAGGCCCTGATCGTCACGCACGTGCACCTGGACCACGTAGGCCGCATTCCGGCATTGCTGGCCAAGGGGTACCGCGGCCCTATCTATTGCAGCGAGCCCTCTGCCAAATTACTGCCCCTGGTGCTCGAAGACGCCTTCAAACTCGGCATCGACAGCACACCTGCCCAGGTGGCCCGCTACATCACCCTGGTGCACAGCCTGATCGTGCCCCTGCCATTCGGGCATTGGCACGCCGTGGTTCAGCACCCGCAGGTGGCCTGCGCGATTCGCTTGCAGCGTGCCGGTCACCTTTTGGGTTCTGCCTACGTCGAATGCGACATCCAGCACGGGCCCAACAACACGCGCTATGTATTTTCAGGTGACCTGGGCCCCGGCAACGATCCCTTGCTGCGCCCCTTGCAGCCCCCGGAGCGTGCCGATGTGCTGGTGCTGGAAAGCACCTATGGCGACCGCCTTCACCCACCCACGGGTGATCGCATCCAGCGACTGGAAGCGGCCATCGACCGCGCGCTGGCCGATCACGGCACCTTGCTGATCCCGGCCTTCAGCCTGGGGCGCACCCAGGCACTGCTCCATGATCTTGAAGATGTCCTGCATCGCAAGGCCCTGCTGGGCAAGACGGGCCCCTCCCCACAAGGCGAGCCCGTGGATTGGTCGCAGCTGCCGATCATTCTCGATTCGCCCCTGGCTCAGCGCATCACCCAGGCCTACCGCGACCTGCACCCTTATTGGAACGAACAGGCCAGGGCGCGCTTGGCAGGTGGCCGCGACCCGCTCGCATTCGGCCAGCTGATCAGCGTAGACACCCACGCCCGTCACCAGCAGGTGGTCAACTACCTCAAAAGCACCGGCCGGCCCGCCATCGTCATTGCAGGCAATGGCATGTGCTCGGGCGGGCGCATCGTCAATTACCTCAAGGGCATGCTGGGCGACCCCAGGCATGAAGTGATGTTCGTAGGCCACCAGGCCAAGGGGACGCCTGGGGCGGTGATTCAGGCCAGCTATAGGGCGCCGGGTGTGGTGCAGGTGGAACTGGAGGGGCGGGGTTACGCTATCGCAGCCAAAGTCCTGAACGCGTCGGGGTACTCGGGGCATGCCGACCAGGCGGGGTTAGTGGCGTTTGCAACGGGGATGATGCAAGCACCCCATGCGGTGGTGCTGGTGCACGGCGAGCGCACAGCAAAGGTTGCCTTGTCCAAGGCACTGGCACGCTGCTATCGGCGCCTGCAATGGCCCACGAAGATCAGCATTCCGGAAGATTAGGCAGACAGGGGTGAATTATTTTCTGGGTTTGAACTCTGATGGCACGGTTTGCAGTCACGTCGCAGGTGAGTATTTGCGAGGGTTGCGCGCAGTCCACCTTAGCCGGTGCATCGTGCGGGGCTCATCCATGGGCCGTTGCCGTCCAAAAAACCAGCCCCCGTGCTATTTTAAGCACCGCTTGGGACCAGCCCGGCCGTATGAGAACAAGACGCCAATTTCTCTCCTCACAGACGATTCAGCAGTTTAGGACACAACATGATCCAGAAAGTGCCGGGGCAAAGCGCTCATGGTTCCTACTACCCCTATATAGACGGCTTACGTGCATTTGCCGTTTTGTCGGTAGTGATCTATCACCTGCATGCCGCATGGCTTCCCGGCGGTTTCGTCGGCGTTGACGTCTTTTTCGTCATTTCGGGCTTCATTGTAAGCGCTTCCATCGCGAATTACCGAAGTGGCTCGATTTTACAGTTTTTTGCGTTTTTCTATGCCCGTCGCATCAAGCGGATCTTCCCTGCACTGATTGTGTGTCTCTTGCTCACAGCGTATGTGTCCGCGTTGTTCATTCCATCTTCTTGGCTGAGCAATGTCAACCAACAAACTGGACTCTATGCTTTTCTAGGCATAAGTAATTTCATCTTAGCCGGCACCGGTCGCGACTATTTCGCACCTACCGCCGAGTTCAACCCCTACACCCATACCTGGTCATTGGCTGTGGAGGAACAGTTTTACTTAGTGTTTCCAGTCTTGTACTTGGCATGGATGGGCGGGGCTCACACGCGTTGGCGTTCTGTCGTGCTGTTCGGTATCGGGCTGGCGGCGTCCATAGGCTTTTCCGCCTGGCAAACTCAAGTCAGCCCGACGCAGGCATTTTTCTTGAGCCCTGGCCGTTTCTGGGAACTGGCAAGCGGTGTGCTGCTGTACCAGTACATCAGCCGGAACCCTTGTGATCACACAACCCACACGCCCGCTCAATGGTGGCGAACAGGATTAGCTGGGCTGTCTCTGTCCGCGCTACTGGTCGCGTTTTGGGTCTCTCGGCCTGAGCACTTTCCCATGCCGGGTGCGCTATTAGCGGTGCTAGGGACGCTTGGCTTGATCTATACCCTGCATAATCACCCAGAGATTCATGCAATACACCGCCTCATTGGTAGTGCACCATTGGTAATGATAGGGCGCATCTCCTATTCCCTTTACCTCTGGCATTGGCCAGTATTCGTGTTGTTCCGCTGGACCTATGGCCTTGATGCACCAGCCCAGTGGGTGAGCGCTGTTGTAGTAGCTGTGGCATTAGCATGGCTGTCATACCGCTTTGTGGAAACCCCTTTTCGCCGCTCCAAAGTGCTGCGTAAATTGCCTCCAACGGGCGTCGTTGTGGGTGGGCTGGCTGTCGTGGGGCTGTCCTGTTGGCTGGCCAGCGGCATCAACAATGCCGTACCGCAGCTTTCGTTGAGTCAAGTGACAAAGCATCCGGACTTCTGGTACCCAGACGGCTATTCGCTCGATCCTAACTACCCAGGTTGCGTTGCAGAACCGGATTGGCACCTTGTGGGCGGCGGCTGGATGTTCAGCTATAACCCTGTAGGGTGCAGGGACGACCGTCCGCGCAATGACGCAAGCCTTTATGTAATCGGCGACTCACATGCGCTTGCCTACGCGAGTATGTTCAAGCAATACGCCATTCGGCATGCAACGCAGATCAATGCTTACAACAACGGGGGTTGTCCTTTCATTAGCTTCCAGCCTGAACGCGATATGGACAACAGCGTCTGCAGACGTAACACCGACGCCGCGCTGGCTGATCTTCGGATGCGTATAAAAGGTGGCGATATCTTATTTCTGCCCTCCCTTAGAATGTGGCGCTTCGTGGATCAGTGGGCGTATATAGGTGATGCGACGGTAAGAAATAAAACGTTTGGCACGCAAGCGGATGCAGATCGCAAACGAACTGAAGACTATGCTGTGTCTGTGCTTAAGGAGTTCACAGACCGGGGAGTACGGGTTGTATTCGAGGCGCCAAAACCTTTGTACAAGGCGCCCCTATTCAGGTGTGCCGACTGGTTCGACCAGGACAATCCAATCTGCGCGCCCGGCTTCGAAATGCCGCGTAGCATGCTCGAGGCATTGAGGGCGCCCGTATTAACGAGCTACGCCAACATCGCTTCGCGTTTGTCCAATGTCGAGGTATGGGACCCGCTTCCCGTTCTGTGTTCAGATGAGGTCTGCAACGCCATGGACGGCAACAAGCCGCTGTTTTTTGACGGTGACCATTTGAGTGGGCATGGCAACATGGTGCTGCTGCCAAGCTTTACCGAGTTCCTCGAGCCGCGGCTAGGTAGATATCCAGCAACGCTGGAGCAGGGCATCGATTTGAACAAGGGTGGCATCCCGGACTTTCTAAAAAAGATTACCGGCTTCTCCCTCACTGAAAACTGGGGACGCTGGACCGACGCCCGCTTAGGACCTGCCAGTCTTGTCTTCGAGCACCCGTTGCCGCCGGCTTTTGTTCTCCAAATCAGCGCCTTGGCCTACGGTCCGAATGTAGGTGTGCCGGTCACGGTAGTAGCGGGTGGCGTCACGCGTCAAGCCGTGTTCAGCGACACTCAAAGCATCCGCAAGATCACCTTCGAGGGAGTCAAGGGGAACACCATTGAAATTATGCCATCGGCTCCGACCAGTCCTAGCGCGCTAGGGGCCAGCGCTGACGAGCGCCTTTTGGGCCTTGGTATTTCAAACGTCAGGTTGCAGCCGGCAGAGGAGCACTCAGCATCGCAGTCATCAAACGCAACTCTGCAGCGGGCGCCATCAAGTGAGCGACTCTGACAGCGCACTGTGGATGCCGATTGGCAGCCTGCTAGGCGGCACGCTGCGCGCAGGGCCGCAGCAGGCAAGACTGGTAGGGGGTTTCCTGATATTCTTTCGGCATATGGACTAGTGCTGGCTGATGCGCTCCGTTAATAGCAGAGCATGCAAAACATTAAGCGTGGTTATCGTCGTGATGAATCAAGCTTTTTCAGTAAATTGTCAGATGCCATGACCGTGGCAGTTAAGGATTAGATATATGGACCTGGTCCCAGTAATTCTTTCAGGTGGCGTCGGCAGCCGGCTATGGCCCGTGTCGCGAGAAGCGCACCCCAAGCCATTCATGACGCTGCCTGGTGGTCAGAACCTCATTCAAAAAACCTTCCTGCGCGCCTCGCGGCTGCCAGGAGTTTCCCAAGTGATGACGGTCACCAACCGTGAACTGTTGTTCAAGACTGAAGACGAATACCGCACGGTCAACCAGAGCGGCCATGCGCAAAGCTACATTCTGGAGCCTTTCGGCCGTAACACGGCAGCCGCTGTTGCCATGGCTGCGCTGCAGCTGCAGAAGGCCCAAGGTGACGACGCGCAGATGCTGGTGCTGGCCGCAGACCATCTGATCCAGGACGAGCAGGCATTTGCCCGCGCGGTTGCCACCGCACAACAGCTGGCCGCCGAGGGCTGGCTGGTGACGTTCGGTATTCAGCCTCAATACCCTGAAACAGGGTTTGGCTACATCGAGGCCTCCCACAGCTGTGGTGAGTCCGGCGGCCTCACCGTCGCCCGCTTCGTCGAAAAACCCGACCTGAAAACGGCCGAAGGCTATATCGCCGCCGGTAACTATTTCTGGAACTCGGGCATGTTCTGCTTCCGGGTTGGTACCGTACTGGCCGAGCTGCACCAGCACGCGCCAGAGGTGCTGGAAGTGGCTCAGCAAACACTGGCAGCCTCGCGCCTGGCCACCAGCGGTGCCGACAGTTGGCTCACGCTGGACACTGAGCAGTTTGCCAAGGCCCCGGACATCTCCATCGACTATGCGCTGATGGAGCGCTCCAGCAAGGTGGCGACAGTACCGTGCGACATCGGCTGGAACGACATCGGCTCCTGGAATGCGGTCAGCGAACTGACCTCGGTCGACCAGGACGGCAACCGTTTCGAAGGCGAAGTCCTCGCTCATGGCGCTAGCAATAACTACGTCAACAGCGAAGGTCGTCTGACGGCATTGGTTGGTGTAAAGGATCTGCTGGTCATCGATACACCCGATGCGGTGCTGGTCGCTCACAAGGATCACGCCCAGGACGTCAAGCACATCGTCGGGCAGCTCAAGGCACAATCCCATACGGCTCATCTCCTGCACCAGACGGTACACCGTCCGTGGGGCACCTACACCACGTTGGAAAACGGTGAGCGTTTCAAGATCAAGCGTATCGTCGTCAAGCCAGGGGCATCCCTGTCATTGCAAATGCATCACCACCGCAGTGAGCACTGGATCGTGGTCAGTGGCATGGCCGTCGTGGTCAACGACAACCAAGAGCTGATGCTCAACACCAATGAATCCACGTTCATCCGTGCTGGCCATAAGCACCGCCTGAAAAACCCTGGTGTCATCGATCTGGTGCTGATCGAAGTCCAGAGCGGTGACTACCTGGGCGAAGACGATATTGTCCGCTTCGAAGACAATTACGGCCGCTGCACTAACTAGCTGTCACTGAACCTGCGCCGATCTTTGTTGCCATACGGGCTCGCAACGGCGCGGGGACGGCTCGCGTTTCATTCTTCACCGGTGGCCACCCAAGGGTGGCCTCGGCACTTGAGTTGGAAGACAATGTTCGATCCCATCCAGACCCAATGCTTCAAGGCCTATGACATTCGAGGCCAGGTTCCTTCTCAACTGAACGACGATATTGCCTACCGCATCGGTCGAGCGCTAGTGCTGGAATTGAACGGCAAGGTCTTCGTCGTTGGTCGTGACATGCGCCTGGAAAGCCCCGGTTTGTCGCTGGCGCTGATCAAAGGCCTGACCGAAGGCGGCGCCGACGTGATCGACATCGGCCTGTGCGGTACTGAAGAAGTGTACTTTGCCACCAGCCACCACCAGGCCGACGGCGGCGTGATGATCACCGCCAGCCATAACCCCAAGGGTTACAACGGCATGAAGCTGGTGCGCGAGCAGTCGCGCCCGATCAGCGGCGACACGGGCCTGAACGACATCCGCCAGCGCGTCGAAGCCGGCAGCCTGAGTGAGCCTGCCGCTCAGCCGGGCCAGGTGCGCGAGGTGTTGGACAAGACCGCCTATATCGACCACCTGCTCACCTACGTCAACCTCGACACCCTCAAGCCGCTCAAGGTGCTGGCCGACCCCGGTAACGGCGCTGTAGGCCCGGTGATCGAGCTGCTCAAGGCACGCCTGCCCCTGGACATCACCCTGATCAACGGCGAGCCGGACGGCAACTTCCCCAACGGCATCCCCAACCCGCTGCTGCCAGAAAACCGCGACCTGACCCGTCAGGCCGTGCTCGACACCGGTGCCGACATGGGCATTGCCTTCGACGGCGACTTCGACCGCTGCTTCTTCTTCGACAACCAGGGCCGCTTCATCGAGGGCTACTACGTGGTCGGCCTGCTGGCCGAGATGCTGCTGGCCAAGCACCCTGGCAGCAAGATCATCCACGACCCGCGCCTGACCTGGAACACCATCGAACAGGTAGAAGCAGCCGGTGGCGTGGCCATCCAGAGCAAGACCGGCCATGCCTTCATCAAGGAGCGCATGCGCGCCGAAGACGCCGTATACGGCGGCGAAATGAGCGCCCACCACTACTTCCGCGACTTTGCCTACTGCGACAGCGGCAACATCCCGTGGCTGCTGGTGGCCGAGCTGATGAGCGTGACCGGCAAGACCCTGGCCCAGCTGGTGGACGAGCGTATCGCCAAGTTCCCGTGCAGCGGCGAGATCAACTACGAAGTGGCCGATGTGAAAGGCACCATCGACAAGATCCTGAACCACTACCTGCCGCAAAACCCCAGCGTCGACCGCACCGACGGCATCAGCGTGGCCTTCGCCGACTGGCGTTTCAGCCTGCGCGGCTCCAACACCGAGCCCCTGCTGCGCCTGAACGTGGAAAGCCGGGGTGACCATCCATTGATCGAGCATCGCGTCAATGAGATTGCGCGTTTGATCAGGGGCTGAATAGCCAGATGAAGCTGCTGCTCAATACAGAATCCCTAGTCCCGCCACTGACAGGAATCGGCAACTACACCTTTAATCTTCTGGAGCAGTTCCTGACGATGGAAGGGGTGGATGCCGAGTGCTTCCAAGGTGCAAATTTCTCCACCGCTGAGCATGCGTTGATGCGTTGTGCTGCTGACAGTGAGCGCTACGCAACGCCCTCGGTGGGCGCCCCCGGGCAAAGTGTCCCTAAACTACTCGAAGCCCAGGTGCGGAGCATTCTGAAGCGGTGGACGTTCACGTCTAGGGCCAGAGAGATGCTGCTTAATGCTCGCCGCTACGTGCGTGCGGGCGAGCGCCGGAACTACCTTTATCATGAGCCGAACTTCATCCTCAAGCCCCACGCAGGTCCTTGCGTAGCGACTATCCACGATCTTTCCTTCCTGCATTACCCGCAGTTCCATCCGCGTAAACGGGTGGAGTGGCTGACCTCTAAATTACCTGAGACGCTCAAGCGCGCCGATTACCTGATTACCGACTCAAATGTGATTCGAGACGAGCTGATGGGTGACTTCGGCATACAAGGTAACAAGATCCGAACGGTGTATCTGGGAGCATCCGAGGCTTACCGGCCGAGAACAGCAGATCTCACCCAGGCGACCTTGCAGCGTTATGGTCTGCACCACGGCCGCTATGTACTGTTTGTGGGAACACTCGAGCCACGCAAGGGTGTAGATACGCTGGTAGAGGCCTGGTGTGGGCTGCCCATTGCCATTCGTGCCGAGTACCCACTGGTACTTGCTGGTGCACCTGGGTGGCACAATCAGGCGCTTGGCAATCGTATCAAAGCGCTTGAGGCAAGCCATGGTGTGCGCCAGCTGTCGTTTGTACCTAGCTCAGATTTGCCAGCGCTCTATGCAGGTACGGCAGTCTTTGCCTATCCCTCAGTGTATGAAGGCTTTGGCTTGCCAGTCTTGGAAGCGATGCAAAGTGGGGTGCCGGTGATATGTACTACAGGCACCTCAATGGCAGAGTTCACCGCAGGAAGTGCTCTGCTGGTGCAGGCGGGTGCTATTGAGCAGATGAGTGAAAAGCTGAACCATCTCTTGAGCAACCCCATTGACCGCGCCACCTTGGCTGAGAGCGGCCTGCGCCGAGCTGCCGATTTTTCCTGGAGGCGCTGCGCCTCGGAGACGTTGGAGGTCTACCGTGCGGTTGGATCTTGACCGACAAGCAAAGACCACATTGTTTTTTTTCTATTGGGTAGGGCATTACCCACGGGCTTTTGGAGCCTTATTGACAGGAAACCTTATGACTACTGTGAGCCAAGTAATATGAAAACGCCGCTGTTTTTGGTGAGAGACGTTCTGCGCTACCGAGGGTTAATATTCGCGATCACGCTGCGTGAAATCAAGAGTCGTTACGCAGGCTCCACATTCGGCGCGTTATGGTTGGTCGTCCCGCCGATATTCATGGTCTTCATCTATACCGTGATTTTTTCGCGTTTGATGCAAGCCCGTATGCCTGGGATTGAACATCAATACGCCTACAGTATTTATCTCTGCGCCGGCCTGATTACGTGGAACTTGCTGCTGGAGCTGGTTCAGCGAGGCAAGGGCGTGTTCCTCGAACATGCAAACTTGATCAAGAAGTCCAGCTTCCCCAAGTTCATTCTCTTCATTCCCGTGATTGCCACGGCAGCCCTCAACAGCTTCATACTGTTGGTTCTGGTCGTCTTGTTCATGCTGTTTTCTGGCTTCCCGATCATGTCCACCGCCTGGGTGTTGCTTGCCGTGCTGGCGACTACCGTTTTGCTGGGGATTGCCGTAGGGGCTTTACTGGCGACCCTGAACGTATTCTTCCGGGATATCGGCCAACTGAGTGACGTCTTTTTTCAGGCGTTGTTCTGGGCAACGCCAATCGTGTATCCCTTGAGTATCCTGTCGGAACATACCCAGTCTGTGCTCTCGTGGAACCCGGTGTTTCCGACGGTGCTCACCGCTCAGAAAGCGTTGCTGGGCGAACCTGTAGGCTTGGCCCAGCTGGGCTACCCGTTCGTCTTCGCCGTCATCGTCCTTGTCCTTGCTGTTGTCTTGTATCAGCGCAGCTACAACGACCTCCTGGATCAGATCTGATATGACAATTCAAGTAAGCAATGTAGGCAAGGCCTACCCGAAACTCAAAGGCCGCTGGCACGCGCTTGGTACGTGGTTGGGCTTTTGTAAGCGTGACCAGAACTGGATCATCCGGAACGTCAGCTTCAATGTAGGTCAAGGCGAGTCAGTAGGCATTATCGGCGTTAACGGTGCTGGCAAAAGTACGCTGCTCAAGATGATCACCGGCACCGCCATGCCCACTGAGGGTTCGATCTCAACCACCGGACGCATCGCGGCGCTGTTGGAGCTGGGCATGGGTTTTCACCCAGAGTTCACTGGCCGTCAGAACGTGGCACTAGCCGGGCGTATGCAGGGGCTCGAGCGCGCAGAAATTGTCGCACTGATGCCAGAGATCGAAGCGTTCGCTGAAATTGGGCACTACTTTGACATGCCCGTGCGCACCTATTCTTCAGGGATGTTCGTGCGTCTTGCGTTCAGCGTGGCAACGGCAGTTCGCCCAGAGGTGCTGATCGTTGACGAGGCACTGGCGGTTGGCGATGCGTACTTCCAGCACAAATCGTTCGCGCGTATTCGTGAGTTCAGAGAACAGGGAACAACGTTGCTTTTCGTGTCCCATGATCCGGGTGCTATCAAAAGCTTGTGCGATCGCGCCATCTTGTTGGGTGACCACAAGATGCTCATGGACGGACGCCCTGATGAAGTGCTCGACTATTACAATGCACTCATCGCGCGCAAGGAAGAAGGCTCCTTGCAGGCGCAGGCGGTCAATGCACCTTATGCGGGGCGCTCAGGTAACGGGAAGGCACGAATTGAGGAGCTAACGCTCAGCAGTGATGGCCGTGCTGCAACCATGCTGGATGTAGGCGCGCCTCTGACATTGACCCTCAAGATCCGGGCAAACGAGCCCATCTACGATCTGTCCTTGGGTTTCATGTTCAAAGACCGTACAGGCTATGACATCTTCGGTACCAATACCTGGCTACGGGGAGAGCTGCGAGACCTGGGTGTCGAGGCTGGCATAGAGCAGACCGTGACCGTCACAATTCCTGCCTTCAATGTAGGGCCGGGCAGCTATAGCTTGACCTTGGCGCTGCATGGCGGTGCCGACCACATTGAGGACAACTTTGACTGGTGGGACAAGGCGGTTGTGTTCAACGTCATTGGAAACAGCAGCTACAAGCACTTTGCGGGCGTCTGCGCCCTCCAAGCAGAATTCAAGCTCGACTAGGGTGCAGCATACCGTGCAGCGCGTTTTTAAATCAGCGACGGTTTTCAGCTGTTATTGGCCTATGGGGGCTTGCTCGACGCTGGCAAGACGACCTGCGTAGAATGACCACCCATGGTGTTCCCGTAGCGTACTCATCAAGTGCCATACGCTGGCCACTCAACCAGTTTTGAACCCAAATAATGACTATCGATCTCAAAAAACTGCAAAAGACCATTGAAGCTGAGGTGACCCTTAGGGAGTACGAGCGGGTAACCGCCAGCGCCGAGGCCGCACAGCGCCCCAGTGACGTGCCCAACGATCTGGTGCATACGTTCGAACTGCTTGACCTGGAAGGCTTCCTCCCGCCCAGGCATGAAGCACCCGCGCCAGCCGAAGCGGTGGCTGCTTCTGTACCCGACGATGCACCACCTGCTCAAACACCACCGCCTAGTCTATATCGCCGTCTGAGGCAGTTGCCGGTGGTCGGTCGCTTGCTCAGCCATCCGCGGATCATGAACTTCCTCACCCGCGCACGGCAGCGGCCAGGCGGCGCCACCCTCAAAAATGTGTCGCTCACCCTGGCACATGCTGTTGCCGTACGGATACCAGGTGTACTGCGCTTGCGGCAGCAGCTTGCTGTCTTGGGCGAGTTGCCCCAACGGCTGAGCGCATTGGAGTGGCATATTGCTGACGGTCAGGCACGCCTGCGCAACATTGGCGTACAGGTTCAGAACCAGACGAACCAGAGCCTGTATACCCATGGCCTGGCCATTCAGCAGAACGAGCAGTACCTGATTGAACGCATGCGCCGCTTGGAGCACGTGCTCCGTGAGCAGGCGCTGACCATTGCGGGGCTTCAGGCGGCGCGTCCCGCTGTTGAGCGAGCGGTAGGAACCGTCCAGGCACCTGTAGAGGACATCGGCATGCCGGCCGATCTCTACCTGGAGTTTGAAGCAAGTTTCCGCGGGTCGCCCGATCTGGTGCGCGAACGCCTGAAGCGCAATCTCGATTACTTCCAATTCGACCCGGAACAACCTTCGCTGCCAGTACTGGACTTGGGTTGCGGTCGTGGCGAGTGGTTGCAACTTCTCAAGGAGGAGGGCATTCGAGCTATTGGCGTCGACTCCAACACTGCCATGATCGAGAGTTGCAAGCAGGCGGGGCTTGAAGTTCACATGGGTGATGCGCTGCAGTATCTAGCCGCTCTCCCTGCCAATAGCCTCGGGGGCTTGACTGCCTTCCATATCATTGAACACCTACCTTTGGGCGTGTTGGTACGGCTGATCGATGAAGCGCGTCGTGTGGTATGCCCAGGCGGCGTGGTGATTTTTGAGACACCCAACCCTGAAAACCTGATCACCGGCGCCTGCAACTTCTACGTCGACCCCACGCACCGCAATCCGTTGCCACCGGCATTGGTCGCCTTCCTGCTTAAAGCACGAGGTTTTGAGCGCGTCGAGATCGATCCAAGGCATCCGGGGGACCCGTCGCTTTTACTGCAAGGTACCGATGAGGCGATCAACGTCCCCTTGAACCGCTTGCTTTTCGGCCCGCAAGACTACGCTGCCATTGGTTATGCGCCCTGAACAGGTTGAGTTGATTCCATGCATTTGATTATCTGCAATGAGCGCCTGCTTTTTCGGTTTGGCGTTGATCGAGTATTGCTGTTGTTGGCACAAGGCCTCAAGGCAGCGGGATGGGACATAACATTCATCGCACACCGTGCTAATCACGATGTATTGCGCCGCATCACCGACCGTGTTCATACGCCGCCGGAGCACCTGGGCGCCTATACCGAACTCGATTTCATCACATCCCAATGGCTGCAAGACCACCGAAAGCTGTTTGTACCCGTAGGTACAGAGCCGTCGGGTACAGTAGCGCTGATCGGCGGCTGGCCGTTCTATTCGTCCATCGCGGTGTTCCGGCAATGGGGCGTTCCAACCGTAGCACTTGACTGCGGCGGTGTTCCCTACGAAGACATGCAAGGGCCAGCGCGACATGTTCAGGAGCGTTTGCGTGCCCAGCGTCGCGAATACCTTCCTGAAGCTCAGGTCGTCACGCCTATCAGCCATTTCATAGCCCGCAGCCAGAGTTTGCCCGATGCCGGGCCTGATGTAGAAATTGCCATGATTCACCTCGGTGCTGACCACCTGAATGGCGGCGTCGACCAAGGGCTTTGGCAGCATGGTCATCAGTTGCACGGTGATTCAGCGGCAGAGCGTGTGGCCGACGGGCCCACGATCATTAACTTGGGCCGATGGGAAACGGGCAACTACAAAAACAGCGAAGGGCTCTATCCTATAGCCCGGCGGATTATCGTCGAGCACCCCAATGCGCGCATCTGCGTCCTGGCCACTGCCGACGAATTGAATTTGCCAGCGGATTTAGCGGGCCACATAGTCCCTCTAGGCCACCCAAGCGATAGCGAACTCAACGCGTTGATGGCCAGCGCGCAGTTGGGCCTGAGTGTATCCCGATGGGAAGGCTTCAATCTCCCGCTTGCGGAAATGCAGCAATTACGCAAGCCAGTACTCGTGCTGAATATCGGTGCCCATCCCGAAGTCGTGGCTGATCGAAATCAGCTTTGCACCGATGAGCAGGAAATGAGCGACAAGGCACTGCGTGTGCTTGCGGGTGAATTATTGGCAGATGCTCAGTGGCAGGCCAATCTCGATACCTTCCAGCAGACCTTTACCTGGAAGCGCACCATCAAGGCTTATGCCGACCTCCTTGCAACCTTGAAGCCAGTAAGAGAGCTTCCGGCGCCCAAGCTGATCATCGATACCAGCGCATGCCTGCGCGACACCGCCAATACTGGGGTCGCCCGAGTTGTGCGAAGCCTTACCCGCAAACTGCAGGATCTAGGCGAACCGCTATTCGTTACGTGGGATGAAACGCTGCGCGATTATGTACTGCCCACCGAAGGCGAGTACCAGAACCTGGCGTTGTACGGCGGGCCTCAACCTCACCCGGCGCATTACGTTTTGCCACGGTCCACGCAGAGCCGCCGGCAAACCCTTTCCAGTCTGGGCGCGCGAGCACTAAGCGGTGGCTGGTTGCTGCAAAGCGAGATTGTCTTTGAACGACAGGGGCCGGCGCGCCGTGCTGCTGCACGACAACTTGGGTTGAACGTTGCCGCGATTTTCTACGACGCGATCCCGGTTACACACCCTGAATGGGTTGCCGATACTGTCATCCGTGACAATCATGCAGCCTACATGCGTGGTCTGGCAGAGGTAGATCGAGTGCTACCGATCTCGCCGGATGCAGGCAAGCAACTGCAAGCTTTCTGGGCCCGCGAAGAAATCACGCCGCATGCTCGCGTCAAGACTTGCTGGATTCCCGGGGAGTTGACCGCATCGGCCCGCGCTACAACGCCGGCTGATGCTCCGCGCTCCGGTGAAGCTCTGCGTATTCTCTGCGTATCGACTCTCGAACCCCGCAAGAACCATAAAGTGCTTCTTGAGGCAGTCTCACGTCTGGCCCGCGACTACCCTCAACTGGACTGGCAACTGGACCTGATCGGTAATCGTTATGCTGGCGCCGACTACATCGTTGACAGTGTTCGGGCAGCCAGCGCAATGGACCCGCGTATCGTCTGGCATGGTGTAGTCGATGATGCCACGCTCAATGACTATTACGCCAAAGCTCATGTCAGTGTGTATGCCTCGCTCGTTGAAGGCTATGGCATGCCTATCGTCGAGTCGCTGTGGCATGCCCGTCCCTGCATCTGCCATAACGGCGGTGTAATGGCCGAACTGGCAGCCGAAGGTGGTTGCCGCACGGTGGACATGAAAGACCCCGATGCCCTGGCTGCGCAAATTTACGCACTTGCCAATGAACCGCAGGCCTACCTGCAGCTTGCCAGCGAAGCCGTCAGCAGGCCGATTCTTACCTGGCGCAGCTACGCACGGGCGCTGTTGCGCCAACTGGCCGGCCATTCGTCGCGTTCGCTCGCCAAGCCTTTGCCGCGTCAGTGGCAACATCTGCTGATCAATCCCGAACTGCAGCTGGTGGATGATCCAGGTCAACTGGCCCTGGCCTGTCTGTTGCGCCACCAGCAACCACAATGTGCGCTGCTGCTGGGTGAGCATGCCCCATGGGTAGCCGAGCTGATCGGGGATCAGGCTCTGCGTACGTGGCAAGTGGTGGATGATGCGTCCACAGGCGATATCGTTCGCAATGGCGCAGTAAGTCGAATCGATGCTCCTGTAAACGTCGTCCTTCCGTTGTTGAGCAGTGAACTGCAGGACAACGAGGTCGCTGTCGACCTGGTCGTCTTATCGGCAGAGCACGCGAATTGCGACGTATCTATTCAAAGCTTGGCCCCTTTGCTATCCGGACAAACCACAGGCCTTCTGTTGCTAGCAGGTGCAGTCACAAGCGAGCAGGTGCAAAAAATTGGCCTGCCTTCGGAACCTGCTCTTCATCTGCCGGACTTTAACGCCTACCAGTACCCGCTGTCGGTACAAGGGCCTGAGCAATGAAGGTCCTCGTCATCTCCAATTTTTTCCCGCCGCATGTTATCGGAGGGGCTGAAATTATTGCCCACCATCAAGCCAGAGCGCTGTGCGCGCGTGGGCATGAGGTGAGGGTGCTGGCGGGGGACAACAGTCGCGGGTTGCCAGGCTATCCAATCGAAGAGGAAGTGTTCGATGGCATGCCGGTGACACGCGTGTCGTTGACCTACCTTGACTTCGCGCCGACCGGTAACAACGTCGCACACCCTGGAGTGGAGCGCATTTTCCGACAGCTCGTGGACAAATGGCAGCCTGATGTAATTCATGCGCACCACATGGCTGGCCTGTCGTTGGGTATCCTGCAGTTGGCCCGGGCACGCGGCATCCGCATTGCATTGACCCTGCACGATCACTGGGGCTTCTGCATGAACAGCACCCGGATCACCACACAGGACGTGCTTTGCCACGACAGCACCCAATGCCACAAATGCCATTCGCACATCTACAACGGTGCGTTGCGCCTGCCGCAGCGTATGCGTCAGGACTACCTGCGCTGGCAGTTGGATGCAGTCGATCATTTCATTTCGCCAAGCCGCTACCTTGCTGACACCTACATTGCCAATGGCCTGCCTGCTGAGCGCATGAACGTGATTGCCAATGGCATTGAACTCGAACGCTTCAGCACGACTTCACCACCCGCCCCAGGCAAGAAGCTTAACGTGCTTTTTACTGGGTACATGGGTGGCCACAAAGGCGTACCCACTCTGCTCGAAGCGCTGGCACTGCTGCCGGCAGAGCGCGTACACGTCGATATGGTTGGTGATGGGCACATGCTTGAGGCATACAAGGCACAGTTAAGTGCCAGGGCGCCCGGTGTATCAGCCAAATTCTGGGGGCGTCTGCCTAACAGTCGAATTGCCGAGCGGTTTGCCCAGGCACATGTATTCGTACTGCCTTCGGTGTGCCCTGAAAACCAGCCAGTGACCATTACCGAAGCCATGGCTTGCGGGTTGGCAGTGGTAGGCTCGCGTATCGGTGGCATACCCGAGCTGGTGGACGAGGGGGTATCCGGGCAACTGTTCGAGCATGGCGATGCACAGGCTTTGGCAGATTGCTTGCGCCGCTACATCGACCACCCCGAAATGCTGGTCGCGCATGGAGAAGCCGGGCGTAAACGCATTCAGGCCTTCGCCTTCGACTTGCAGATCGACCGTATCGAGGCGTTACTGCAGGGCCCTGGTGCCAAGCGTTCCGATACGCCACAACTGATCGCCTGCCACGGCGCCCCGTCCGCCAGCACGTTCGACACCGTGCTCCAGGCGCTGTGCCCAGTGCCTGCCAACCGGCCGCAACCCGTCAGCCAGCCATGCTGCATCCCAGCCAACTGGATTAGCCCTGAGCAAGCGGATGTACTCTGGATTGCAGGTCCCACCGAGCAAGACCCAGATGCTGCGATGAAACTGATCGAGGCTTATCGCGCTTTAGGTAAACAGGTGGTGGTCGATGAGCGGCATCTGTTGGTTGCGCGTAACACCGAGTCGGCTTTGTTGGTGCGCGGTGGGGCGCAGGTGGCCCTTGGGTTGGAATACCTGCTGGACTATGCAGCCAAACCAGCCGCTGACAACGTCATCATCCAGGCTTAGCCCTAAGCTGAACAGGCTTGCCAGCCTGTTCAGCTCAAGCCTTCAGCGACCCAGCAGTTGCGCCAACCCTACGTCAAGTGGGGTTACTTGGCAGACGTCAAAAAGCTCGATCAAGCGCTGATTGTCTGCTCGCGAATGGCGTATGTCGCCAGCTCGGGGCGGCTGGTAGGAGATGTCGGGCAAGCCATCCAGCACCCTGTTCAGCGAATCCAGGATATGGTTTAACGACGTAGCCTGGTTCAAGCCCACATTAATGGCCTCATCGACCACAGCCGACGTTTCCAAGCCCTGCACAAGCAGCTGCACCAAGTCGCTGACAAAGAAAAAGTCCCGGGTTTGCTCACCATCCCCGAACACTGTAATCGGCAGCCCTTTCTGGGCGCGCTCGGCAAAAATGCTGATGACACCTGAATAGGGTGACGATGGGTCTTGACGCGGGCCATAGATGTTGAAGAAGCGGAACACAATCGGCAACAAGCCGTGCTCGCGGCGATAGAAGTCAAAATAGTATTCACTGGCCAATTTATCTGACGCATACGGCGTCAGCGGTGCTTTGGCTGTGCATTCGCTGATTGCCGCGCCGGCGCCGTTGTTGCCATAGACAGCGGCGCTGGAAGCGAACACTACGCGTTTTACACCAGCCAAACGCATGGCCTCGCATACGTTAAGCGTGCCTACAAAGTTGCTTTGGTGTGTGCGCACAGGGTCTTCGACGGAGGCTTGCACGGAGGCGACTGCCGCCAGATGAACTACAGCCCCACAGCCCTGCATGGCCTGGTGAACCAGACTGGGGTCTGCCACGTCACCTTCCAACAGCTCAAGGTTAGGGTGAGACAGCTGAAGATTACTGCGTTTGCCCGTCGAAAGGTCATCAAGCACTCGCACTGCATAGCCTTTGGCGAGCAAGGTATCAGTCAAGTGAGAGCCAATGAAGCCGGCGCCACCCGTTACCAGTATGGGCGCCGTGGGCTTAGGAATTGTAGACATGTCGAGTTCCGAGATGAATGATCAAAAAGCGTGACAGAGGCGATGCATGATACGCACAGGTGCAGAAGTGGGAAATCGCAGAATCATACGGTGCGTCTGGCGGGAAGATAGTCAACGGTGTGCTTGTTCATTGAAATTGGCGGTTTAGCATGCTCACTGGTAAAAGTCGAACATCATATTGACGAGGGCACGCAGCGTAAAATTGGCCTCAGACCTGCCACTGAATAGAGGCCTGGTCTGCGCATGGCCCAGGCATGGATCGCAGACCGCTATGGCTTAGCCGTACACGTCAACATTCAACCGCTGCAAGTGCACACGATCTGCGATCACGGGTGTTTTGCTCAGTCTGCCATGCCGGCTTCTGCGTCATCCGTCAAGGTTTTGGCTAGCGCGTTTAAATAATAGGCCGCCCACAGCAGCTTGGGATTTTCATCCATCAAACCACTGATGGTCAGCTCCTGTGAGTAACCCATCAGCTCAGAGGCCTGAGTGCGGGCGTGCTCGCACGGTATGCCGGGGTCGATGCAGAACAATGGCTCGGTTTGCTGTTTGCCTTGATAGAACTTGGTTTGTAAGCGATCCATGAACCCCACCTACCGAGAATAGGAAGTCGCAGTTATCGTGGCATCTCCGGCGAGCAGTTCCACGGCAGTAGCGCTTCATAGTCTGCTACAGACTGCGCGTGGGGCAGTCGCTCCAGTACGTGGCGTAGCCACGTATAAGGCTCTTGGCCGTTGATCTTTGCAGTCTCGACCAAGCTGTAGATCTGGGCACTGGCCGTGGCGCCCTTGGGCGTGTCGCTGAACAGCCAGGCCTTGCGACCGATGACAAACGGCTTGAGCGAGCGCTCAGCCAGATTGTTGTCGATTGGTAGATAACCAGCCTCGACGTAACGCACCAACCGGCTCCAGTTATTCGCCAGATAATTCACGGCCTTGCCCAGCACGCTTTGCGGCGTCACTTGGGATTGGGCCTTGTCCAACCAACTTTTCAACTGGGTCAGGACTAGCAGGCTTTGCGCCTGTCGCGCTACATAACGCTGCTCGTCACTGGCGTCTTTCAGTTCGCACTCGATGCCATACAGCTTGTTGATCATTGCCAGTGCGACATCGGCCCGTCCGGTTTTGCCTTTAGGCTGCACTTTCTGAGCGTCGACGAATTTGCGCCGGGCATGCGCCATGCACGCCAACCGTTCGACGCCAGGCTGCAGCGCCAACGCGTTATAGCCGGCGTAATCGTCCGTCATGACATACCCGCGATAACTTTCCAGCAGGCGCAACGGCACTTCCTGCGCCCGACTGGAGCTGTAGTCGAACAGCACGATTTTTCGGTCAGGCGGTCCGCTGACTTGCACCCACATCCAGGATTGGCTGGTCGGGTCTCGATCCGGTTCTTTCAGGACCTGGACACGGGTTTCATCGCAATGGATGACCGGACTTTCCAGTAATCGCTCACGCATCAAATTCAGCAGCGGCTGGACATGTTCGCTGCATTGGATGATCCAGCGCGCCAGTGTCTGACGTGGAATGTCGATCCCGTGCCGGCTCAGGACACTTTCAAAACGGTGCAGCGGCAAGCCATCGACATACTTGGTGGTCAGCAACATCGCCAACGCTCGGGCTGGCCATGCTCTTCTCGATCAGTTGAGCCGGTTTGTCTGCCGTGATCGGGGCAACTTCACATCCCCGGCAGCCGTAGACCTTACGGACATGTTTGAGCACGCGGATCTGCATCGGCACGATATCCAGCTGCTCGCTGATTTCCTCACCGATCTCATGCTTGCGGCAACCGCATGCACAGGTCAGTTCGTGTTCAGGCAGTTCGTGGATGACTTCGATACGCGGCAGATCAGCCGAGAGTGGCTTGCGTTTTCCCCGGCGTGGCGCTGGTGTGACGAGTTCTTCATCCGGCGTCTCCACCGTCAACAGAGGCTCGCTCTCTGCCTCGTTGAACATCGCCAGTTGCGGCGTGTTGGGGTCGATGGCCTGCTCGGACTTGCGGCCGAAAAGACGATCACGCAGCAACTTGATCTGTTCTTTCAGATCAACGATGTGGGTGGCGTAGGCTTCTTTGACTTCCTGCTCACGCGTGCGTGCTGCGTAAGCCTCAAGGAGCATTTGCTTGAGCAGGACAGGGTCATCGGGAAGGTCATCGGGCATGGAATTCATGCCGAGGATTATACCGATTCAGGCAACGAAACGAGGGGTCAAAACCTGATGCGGACGGTTGCGCCAGAGGTCGAAGCCGTCGAGTAGCCAGTTCAGCTCCTGAACAGTCAGGACAATGGCTTCGTCAGTAATGTCGGGCGAGGTTTTGAAGCGTTCGGATTCCAGGCGCTTGAGCCAGAGACAGAAACCGTTGCGCTCCCAATAGAGGATCTTCACGCGATTGCGCGGTTTGTTGAAGAACACGAAAAGAACCGGGTCGAACACGGCCACCTTGATATCCAGTTCAACCAAGGCTGCGAGGCCATCGATGGATTTTCGAAAGTCGACGGGCTTGGGGTAGAGATAGACTTTTTCGACTTTGGCGTCGGGGCGCATCATCGTCGGCAGGCTCCAGAAAGAAATCGGGAGCACAGCATCGGGGATCAGGTAAGCGCTTTGAATGTGGGGTTCATGGAGCGCTTACCTTGGTTTTAATCTTTTTGCTTTCTAAACCTAAGCCTGCGGGCTCAAAAGCAGACTCAGTCGTTTACCGAGAAAACCGGTGAGGCCTCGATGATTAAAGCGGCTGAAATCACTTATAGCGTTTCTTGCTAGGGGTAGCCCAGGTGCTAGGCAATCAGAACTGCTTAGACTGCAATTGCTGACAAGGCCAAGCCTCAAGCGGCTTGGCCCCGTTGCAGGATTACTCGAACACTTCAGCGTTAGCCAACGCCATGCCGAGTTGATCCTTACCAGACAAGCTCGGGCTGAAATCAATCGGCCACTCGATACCGATTTCCGGATCATCCCACGCGATGCAACGCTCACTGGCAGGCGAGTAGAAATCTGTGGTCTTGTACAGGAACTCAGCGGTTTCACTCAGGGTGACAAACCCGTGAGCGAACCCTGGCGGGACCCACAGCTGATTCTTGTTTTCCGCAGAAAGCACCGCACCGACCCATTTGCCGAAAGTGGGGGAGGAGCGACGGATATCAACGGCTACGTCAAAGACCTCACCCTGGACCACGCGTACAAGCTTGCCTTGAGCATGAGGCGCGAGCTGGTAATGCAAGCCCCGAAGCACCCCTCTTGCCGATTTCGAATGGTTATCCTGAACGAAGTCAGGCTGTAGTCCGGTCACTTCCTTGAAGACGTTAGCGTTGAAGCTCTCATAGAAGAAGCCACGCTCGTCGCCGAACACCTTCGGGGTAAACAGGAAGACTCCCGGAATAGCCAAAGCTGTAGCGTGCATCAGAACACCTTCTCGTTAAGCAGATTACGTAGGTATTGGCCGTAACCGTTCTTGAGCAGAGGCTGAGCCAGGCGCTCTAGCTGCTCGGCGTTGATCCAGCCAGCGCGGAAGCAGATCTCTTCAGGGCAAGCAACCTTCAAGCCTTGGCGGCGTTCCATGGTCGCGATGTACTGGCTAGCTTCGAGCAAGCTGTCGTGTGTGCCCGTATCCAGCCATGCGTAGCCGCGGCCCATGATTTCCACATGCAGCTGTTCTTGTTGCAGGTACAGGTTGTTGAGGTCGGTAATTTCTAACTCACCGCGCGCGGAAGGCTTGAGGTTGCGCGCCAAGTCCACTACCTGGTTGTCATAGAAGTAGAGCCCGGTTACTGCGTAACTAGATTTCGGCGCGGTCGGCTTTTCCTCTAGTGAGAGCACACGACCGGTATCATCAAATTCGGCCACACCGTAACGCTCAGGATCGTGCACATGATAGGCGAAGACGGACGCGCCAGCATCGCGGGTGTTTGCGTTGAGCAGCAGCGACTGGAAGTCATGACCGTAAAAAATGTTGTCGCCCAGTACCAGTGCAGAAGGGTTATTACCTATGAAATCGGCACCAATGGTAAATGCCTGTGCTAAACCGTCTGGGCTCGGTTGCACTGAGTAGCTTAAGTTGATGCCCCATTGTCTACCGTCTCCGAGGAGCTGCTCGAAGCGCGGTGTGTCCTGAGGAGTGGAGATGACCAGTATGTCTTGGATGCCAGCCAGTAACAACGTCCCTAGCGGGTAGTAGATCATAGGCTTATCGTAAACAGGCAATAGCTGTTTGGAGACAGAAAGCGTTGCTGGGTGGAGGCGCGTCCCGGAACCACCAGCCAGAATGATTCCTTTGCGATTGGTTGTGTTCATTTATTAAAAGCTTCCATGAGCATGCGAGCGACACCACTCTGCCAGTGAGGCAGATGCAGCTTGAAGGAGTTGCGAATCTTGGCTGTATCCAAGCGTGAATTCAACGGACGGCGTGCCGGTGTCGGATACTCGGTGGTGGCGATCGGGTTGACACATTCGACAGCCAAGCACTCGCCCTGACTCCGTGCAAATTCAATAACAAAGCGGGCGTAGGCATGCCACGTGGTTTCGCCCGCCGGCGCTAGGTGGTAGATACCACCCAGCTCCGGTTTACGACAAGCTTGCTGTACTGCAGCGACTGCTACATCGGCAAGCAGGTCCGCACCGGTGGGTACACCAACCTGATCAGCGATGACGTTAAGAGTGGAGCGCTCCTTAGCTAGCCGCAGCATGGTTTTGGCGAAGTTATTGCCCCGTGCAGCATACACCCAACTGGTACGGAAAATCAGATGGTTGCAACCCGTCGCCCGTATAAACTGCTCGGCTTGGAGCTTAGTCTCGCCATAATAATTGATGGGCGCAACACTGTCGGTTTCTTTCCATAGGGTATTGCCGGAGCCGTCGAAAACATAATCAGTAGAATAATGCACCAACCATGCATTTAGGCGTTTGGCTTCTTCGGCGATTACTTGGCTAGCAAGAGCATTGACGGTGTAAGCCAGATCGCGTTCACTTTCGGCCATGTCAACGGCTGTATAGGCGGCTGCGTTGACGATGAGCTGCGGCGCGACGCTTCTGATAGCCTCGCGCAAACTTGACAAATCTGATAGATCGCCCTTCAGATCGCCATAATTCGTTTTCGCCAAATGTCGGTCAAGAGCGGTAACTTCGCCCAAAATGCCAAGAGCTCTCTGAAGTTCCCAGCCCACCTGACCGTTTTTTCCTAACAAAAGGATTTTCATGGTTTGCTCGTGCGGACAGAGTAGTTTTTATCAATCCATTGCTGGTAGCTGCCGCTTTTTACGTGCTCAACCCAACTAGGATTTTCAAGGTACCACATTACTGTTTTCCGAATACCAGACTCGAATGTTTCTTCCGGCTTCCAGCCTAATTCGCGTTGGATTTTAGTAGCATCAATTGCATACCGAAGATCGTGACCCGGACGGTCGTGTACATAAGTGATGAGTTCGGCATGAGGACAGTGCTCGGATTCTGGGCGCAACTCATCGAGCAGTGCGCAAACAGTTCGGACTACCTCAATGTTTTGTTTTTCGTTGTGGCCGCCGATATTATAAGTCTCTCCGACTTCACCTTCTGTGACAACCTGATAAAGAGCTCGAGCATGATCCTCCACATATAGCCAGTCGCGGATTTGATCACCTTTACCATAGATCGGCAGAGGTTTGCCTTCGAGCGCGTTCAGAATTACTAGCGGAATGAGTTTTTCCGGAAAATGGTAAGGCCCATAATTGTTAGAACAGTTAGTAACAAGAGTGGGAAGGCCAAATGTGCGAGCCCACGCACGGACCAAATGGTCTGAGCTCGCTTTGCTGGCTGAATACGGAGAGCTAGGCTGATAAGGCGTCGTTTCAGTGAAAAGATCCTCTGGCCCTTCTAGATCTCCGTAAACTTCATCGGTAGAAATGTGATGGAAGCGGAAGTTCGCTTTTTTTGCGCCATCTAGTTCAGACCAGTACGCTCGAGAAGCTTCTAATAAGTTGTATGTACCGATTATATTAGTGTGAATGAATTCTGATGGTCCGGTAATTGATCGATCGACGTGAGACTCGGCGGCTAAATGCATCACTGCATCCGGTTGATGATCGCGGAATACCCGGTCCAGCTCGACACGGTTACAAATGTCGACATGCTCGAATTCGTATCGCGAATTCGCAGCAACAGGTTGTAAAGATTCAAGATTTCCAGCGTACGTAAGTTTGTCAAGATTGACAACTGAGTCTTTGCTGTTACTTATAATATGCCGAATCACTGCAGAACCGATGAAGCCTGCTCCACCAGTGACCAACAGCTTCCTACTAGTAACGGGCACATCAATATTAGTCATCTTATCTTCTCGATCGGATATGGAAGTCACACATGTGGTCCTTATTCTGGGAAAAGTGTATTTCTGAGCTTCATGCTGGCAGTTTCCCAGCAGTAGGCTTTAGCAGTGGTCTCGGCTGCACGTACCATCTTAGCAACTCGAGCGGAATTGTGATTTGCTCTGATAAATTTCAGATGTTCTACTAAGGTGTCTAAGTCGTCTGGTACGTAGATCAGTGAATTCGCATTAGTTAAATACTCTGTCGGGGCAGTATTATAGCTATGGATGACAGGAATTCGTAGTGACATAGCCTCCATCGTAGGCATGCTCCAACCCTCAACTGAGTTTTTTAGGAAAGCGTGGGAAGTCATATACAGCTGGACCATTTGGCTTTCAGAAAGTTGAGGGTCGGCAATGATTCGCATAGCGATTTTCGTCGAGGGCTCATAGCTCGGAGGTAGTTCATTTGTTTTGACTAACCATTCAACTGATGGATCGTGCTCAAACGCTATTTCTAAAGCTTGTTGTAATAATTTCCAATTTTCTCTCGATGAGTTGTTGCCTAAGCCGTTGAAGACGGATAGGAACGTGAACTTTGAGGTCCGCTCAGAGGAACAGGTTTTGGAGTGAGTTAAAAGTTTATCGCGATCGACGCCGCATGGAGATACATAGATAGGGCTGGTAACCCCTCCTGCAATCCAAACAGACTTGTTCCACTGGGTCGGTGTGATTATGTTGAGTTTTGGTGAATTAAGTTTTTCGAGCCAGTTCTTATTCGAGTATCTATCTGCCCAGTTATTTCTTTCAGTCATTGTGTAGAGGTACTCAATTCCCCCTACCGATTCGAATACATGAGGCACAGATATTTGTAAGCTGGTGGTGATTGACAGATCATCGGGCTTAGAGCGAATTTCTTCCCATATGCTTGATTCTTCGGCGGTCAACTGCAAGCCGGAGCGCGCTGCAAACCTGGAATAATCGGTATTAGGAATTCGAACATCAACTCCTAAGCGAACGAGGCCCCCTATCAATCCCCGGGTAACAGCACCATATCCATTAGCTTCGAAATATCGAAATGGAAAAGGTAGTCTCAATAAGTGATCAGCTTTCATGAATAGCCCTAGCTCCGCTGCTTAATAATAATGTCGCGATGCAGTGAAGCAGGTTCACTATCGCTGAAAGCTGTATTTACTGGCGTATTATCAGCATAGCCTCCACTCGAAAGGTGGTTGGTCAGCACCCACTCGCGGTTTCGGTTACCTAGTGCTTCTAGCTCAGTTCGTTTAGATATGCATTCAGTTATGGCCTGCGCCCATGAGGCAGTGTCATTAGGGATTGTATAAATAGCCGGCGCCGCTCGGCTGATGTGTTCATAAATCCCACATTTTGAGGCGATGACAGGGAGAGCCAGTGCGGCGTATTCCAGCGCCTTTAGGTTAGACTTGTACGCATTGAATGGTGTGTGCTCAAGTGGGGCGATCCCAATATCTGCAGTTTTGGCTATTTCTTTTAGCCACTCTACAAAATCCGGATACTTTCTATTGGGTAAAGGGACTGTAAAGTTCTCGATCCAGTCCGGTACATCATATCCATCCTCAAGAATATCGATTAATAATACCTTCAGTTCAGGAAATGCGGACTTTACGTTCTTTAATGCAGGGTAGATCATCTCAAAATCTTGTCTGTGAGACTTTGTTCCAAAGTAAATTACTGTGAAGTCAACGCTTTTAGCTTTGATCAACGGTCGTCGCCATAGACGCCGGCTGAGAGTGTTAGGAATAATTTCTACCGAGGCATGACGCTTTGATAGCTCATGCAGTAGAGGTGCAGTGGAAACGGTGACAACTGCCGCATTACTGATGACTTTATTTAGTGTGTTAGCATATTTTTTATACGTTCCGTTTCTATCGATATGATCTGGAACGGCTAGCAAATTATCGTCTAAGTCAAACGTATAACTAAAATCACCAGATTTTACAAACGGTATCAATGCATTGATGTGTTTTTCGCTGAGCGCAGTTCTTTGAATAATTGCTTTAGAAACTTCCTTTGATTGCACCGCTACTACAAGTTGGTCCGGAGTCATTTTGCAATGTACGAAGGAACTGTCTGGAGTATTATGTGCGTGCTCCCAGATACGCACGTAAGTGGAGCCTGGGGCATCTGTCTGCGCCTGGTTACTAGGGCATACAACCGCGAGCATTCTCGTGTTGGGTTTAGAACTATGAAGCGCCGGTACTGAATCCGAACAGCGGGGTTTCGTATAGATATCGTGGTAACGCGCTGCCATCCAACGAGTATTTCTGAATAAGCCTTCAGTTTTTTGCCAAGTGGAAACGTGGGATAGGACAGTTGCGTACTCAGACACGACATCGCTAACGATGTATTTGCAAGCGAAGGCTGCGTCGCCTCTAGGTAAAACCCATCCTGCTTGTGACTTCCTTACTCGCTCAGCAACTGTTGGGAAGTCCAATACCAAAGCAGGTATGCCTGAAGCCCAAAGCTCAGTGAGAGTATGGCACCAAGTTTCGTCCCAAATTGAGAAGATGCCACCGACGTGTGGGGCTATTGAAGCCACATGCTTTGAAAAGTCATCCCGCTGATAGGCCCCATGGCAAATTATCCTATCTTGCCAGTGGGTAGAGAACTGATTGGTCATTGCGCCGTCAACAGCGCCTAGGATATGGAACTCTATTTTTTGGTGTACGTCATGACGGAGAATTTCTTGAATGAAGTCCCCCCCCTTAGCGCTATTTATATTGCCAGGAATCAGGACTCGAATTTTATCCCCATCAGCGAGGGGTTTCAAAACCGGGCTCGCAAAACCATCAAAATTGCGCCCGTGATTGATCACGTGAAAACGAGAAGCTGGGACTGCTGGAAGATGATTTAAGATGGTATTCTTGGCGTGTTCGGATGTAGTGATAAATTGATCTACATCCGCTAAAGCGTTTTGAAATCTTTCTCTCCAAATGTTAATCCATCCAGACTTGAGTGCCGGTTGCTCTTGTTTCCAAAGAGGATTAGAACAATTGCGTGCCGACTTCGATTTAGTGCAATCGCCGCCGCAGTAGTAGTCATCACCATCTAAGAGTTTGACAGTAGGGCAGAGCGAATAAAAGTCGTGGAATGAATTAATCACGCGTGCGCCAGATCGCTTCGCTAAGCTGGGTAAAGAAAGTGAATGCCAAGCCAAATGTCTAATGTGAACAATCTCGAAGTCAGTTTCCAGCAGCCAACGACTTACTACCCTGTCATATTCAAAAGATGTATGTGTGAGCAAATCTACAGGTTCGTTCAAATGATGCCGGTAAACTATCTCGTCATCCTCATTTAAGTGAACTCTATATAGTGTCAGAGTATTGGAGTCGCAGTGTAGTAGCCAAGGCTCCCATGAATCGTACAACGCAAGCATCAAGTCGCGGTTCGTCTGCGGTGTTCCACCAGTACTGGTAGCTACAACGAATAGCGCACGAGGTTTGATACCATCAAGGGATAGGCAATCATTTACTGCTTGCTTGGCTGCAAAGCGAGCTAGTGCGATGAGCGGGCTTTCACTGAAGACCTTAATGGCATTTTTGTAATCGGGATATCGGCGGTCTACTTCTTTACGTCCAGCTTGAATTAGTACTGTCTTCTCGCCGCCAAAGCTTTTGGATCTATCATGAAATACGTAAGTCGCATCATCGATAATGTTTATCCAGCCGCGCGATCTAGCGCGCATGCAAAAATCGTTCTCTTCTCCATAACCGCGGGGAAAGGCCGCTTCGTCTAGGTTGCCAATTTCATCAATTGCTTCTCGGCGAATGTACATACAGAACCCATTACCTGTAGGCACTACAGGGTAGATCCGCCGCGACCGTCTCCTAAAAGCGACGGCATAATCGGATTCAGAAACCCCTTGAGGTAAGTCGTTTGAATTACCGATGTTGGGAGCCGAGAAAGCGCCTGCACGATCAGACATCGCTGTAACCGTTGCAATACGATCATCGCGGACTAATGCATACTGCAAACCTTGAATCCACCTTGGTGTAACGCGGGCATCTGAGTTCAATAGAATAACATCGTTGCTTTGAGCCAGCTCTATTCCTTTATTTACAGTTCGAGTGAAACCAAGATTTTCTTCGTTGTGCACCACTATGAATCGCTGTTGTACTAGTTTAGTGGACAGAAAATTCGAAATTTCGGGGTCCGAACTGAAGTCATTGATAAGAATAACCTCTACATTCGGGTCCGTATAGGCAGTTAAACGATCAATGCACACCCTCACATCATCGATGGCATTATATATAGGTACGATGACGGTAACGCGTCGCTTGCTCGGCGAGCTGTGTGTGTCATACGACACGGTGGGCTGATTTATGTCAAACGACTTTATAGGGAAAACTTTACCGTTGGGCATCTTCGCCGTAAGCGAATGATGACCTTTAACAAATAAAGCAGGGGGGAATCGGAATGCTACTCCACCTTTCCCCGTTGATTTTTTGTGCCGCTTAAGATCAGGTCGATTTCCGTCATTGCGAATGGTTATATAAGGTAGGTCGTTGATCAGAATATCAATATCAAAAATATCCTCAGCGACCTTGGTGTTTACCGCCCAACCCTTTAAATTGCTCTCATCAACTGCTTCAACTCGGAATTGATATTCATAAACAGGTCGTGGCTTCTGACTAGAGTTATCTTTGGCCAGTGGGGATGCCCTGAGCTTAATAATTTCACTAGGATCAATAAAGCGCTGGGCGTACGCGATATTGAAATTAATGTGCTCAGCCAGCTTAGGGTTAGCGGCTTTGGCCAACTCGAAGAGTTCGATAGCATCAGCGAACCGCTTTTGCCGTAGCGCTTCATTGCCTCGCGCTAGAACGGACGGTTTAGAGTCGAGAGACGGCTTGGTCATGATTTATTCCGAAGTTTTAGATCTAGTATTCGAATGCTGCTAAGTGTTTCAGCTTTAGGTTCGTCATGGTTAGGCTGTTGGCATTTTTGAATCACTATGCTCAATATGCCTTCGGTACTCCACCTAGAGCGATCTATTATCGGTTCAGATCGTCCCAGTGGTTCTGGATCTATCAAAGCAATTCTAGAGCTATTGTACTTGTAATCGGGAGATTCCAACGATAGGATTGCCATCCTATCCCCTGTCAAATCGCCTCTGAATATGACATGCGCATCGTTATTGTCACTTATTATAATATCTGGTCTGCTGATGGGTATCTCAAGCGTTCCACCACCCTGTAAACTGAAGCTTTCAAGGCGACTAGATATTATCTGCGTACGCCAAGTTATCCCGTCAAACCAAAGGTGTTGGTACTGCGGAATGTTATTTTCATCATTAGCATAAAAAACGATGTGAGGAAGATTGTTGCTATCGAGCGCCATACCGCATTGGTTGATTAAATTTGAGCCTGGAGATATTGCGCATATTACTTCTGAATTTACCGGAGTTATAGGGGTTTGATATTGAAGCCCTTTGCTTGTGAACCATGTTAAGCCATTGTCCACTGATTTCGCATAACAAACATTAATGTTATTGATCAATTGGTTCGGCGGTAGGCTGTGAGTGCGCCACACGTATGAAACATGAAGTGAGCCGTCACGACCGACGCATGGATGGTTCCAGTAAGCATTGGCCGTCCAAGGACGTAAGTCAGCGCCCGACAGCACTGGCTCCTTTAAATCAGACCATGAATCTGTCTGTTCATCGAAGTATTTAAGACGAGCCTTGCCCTTGTTCCATGAGCCATCTCTATATAGAAATGTCAGAGGGAAATCCATTCTAGGGAGTATAAATGACGGGTAAGTTACATTATCTTCATGTGCATCGGTCATTGACCGGCTTTCAGTCCAGTCATTAATGGCGTGCGGCTTCCGAGAAATGCGATATTGAAGCCGGGATGCGTGATGGTCGTAAGTTATATGAAGCCTACCTTTTCTGTCGAAACCCAGGCTGATTCCATTATGGGCATCATGCAGATTGAAAGTACCTGATATGTCGTGGCTTTCTAGGCGGTCTGTCGCCAGATCTCTCTTGATAATCCGTAAAGTTGTGGTGTTTACATAGAAAGCCGTGTACTGCGCGTTATTCAGCGTAAGAATAGCATGATGCCGAAAGATGGTCGTATTAATAGTATTCGATGCCCATCCCTCGCCAATTTCCAATTCAGCGATATGTAATGCTGGCATTTCCTGATATGGCTTTTCTGTTTGCGTATCTTTTGAGCTAGCCTGATCTAAAACTTTGCATTTCCTGAGGAGCTTCTTGAGTGTGTTAAGCATTGTTTAATACTTGCATTCGGCTTGAGTTTAGAATTGATGCGCAGTAGTGACCATTGCATGTTTTTTACTTACTGCGTTTCGGCAATCATCAAGTCCGGTGTCCATTTTTTATTCGACTTTGCAGGGTATAGTCTCCTAACGCTTTTCGCATAGTCCTCGCTACCTCGTGCCAGGCTGCGGTGTCCAAGTTGCTCAGTTCAGGTGTAATTTCCAGCTCGGAAAGTTGCCGCTCTGCTCCACTGAGTATGGTTGCTACCAGGATTTGATCCCTCTCACTGAGTTTATGCCACACGTCGATGTCCAAAGCATTGGGATGAGCAAATCTAAGTTCGAGCCGAGCGCCACGATCATCTTGTGTCTCAGCATACCAGTTCTCGATTAAGTGCTGACATAGTTCCGAAAACTCTAGCCGAGGATGCTCTTGGGTCAGTTCTTCGCTGGTATAGGTAGTAGCCATCGTGTATGGAAATCTTTCAATAACTTTGTTGCCTATCAATGCATTGTGTAAACAAATATTCAATGCATTGTAGTTGTCGAAGTCAGTTGAGTCCTCTAGCGATACTTGATCATAGCGTAATATTTTCGGCCAATTATCAAGAATAGTATTAGTGTTATTGAGTGCCCGCGATATTTGAATGGTAATTTCATCGCTAAGCGGGATAGTGTCTAAGTTATTCTCAAAGAAGTGCCCGAGTTTCTTGAATAGATCTTTGACCCTAAGCCAGTCAGTGGTGCCTAGACTCATTAACGTAGCGTTGGCATTTTCAAAGCTGGATCCTTGGGCCGGCATGCAACATAGTTCTTGCGTGCTTAGCTGCTCACGTGGCCATTTTTTGATCATCGTAGGCTCGCCAGGCTTAGCGGCTTGGAAAATTAATCCGGCCGTGCCGTTATCGATTGCCAATCTAAATTTCGTTTCGTCGAATCGCTCATCATTGATATACGTATCTTTAAGGTGTATATCAATTTCGATCCTTGATTTGGTTGGGGTCAGCTCTACTGAGATCGTTTTGTAGAGCCAAAAGTCTGAATTCTTTGATAGGGTGTAGAAGAAAAGCTCTCTAAATTGCTCGCGCTCAATATTTACACGCTCATGCTCATTCCAAATGGCCTCAAGTTGCTCTTGCGTGCTATGTAACTGAGAGAGCAGCGATTGGCATATTTCGTCAAGTCTTATACGTTCTTCGGCTGCAAGATGCTCCATTTTCTTTACTTCAAGCTTCAGCCGATTTACATCCGCTTCAAGGTTTGCTTCCTCGATTATCGGAGATTCTATCCCCGTCGGCTGCTTCGAAGCCTGAGTGATATTTGCAGTCTGGCTCGCAGAACGCTTTGCTGAATGCGATTTAGGTTGCATTTTCTTAGTGGCTCTGGGCATTGTCAGTTATCCGAAATCTTCATAAAGTTAATTGGTTTGAGGAAAGATTGAGATGCAAACTCATCGTCTTTAATCGTTTCCAAAAAGATCTCGCGTGTAAACTTTTTCGAGTGCACCCTCAAGTCTACTATCCAATCTGTTGGCAAGTATTATTTCCGAGCGTAACTTGAATTCTTCCAGGTCCTTGATTACATGACTCCCTTCGAACTCGGTGTCGTCCAAGTTGGGTTCATAAATATAAAGTTTGATTCCGCTGCACGCTAGTCTTTTCATTATCCCCTGAATTGAGGACGAGCGGAAATTATCCGACCCTGACTTCATTATAAGGCGATATATGCCCACAGCTGTCGGCTTTTTCTTGATTATCTCATCGGCAATTATATCTTTTCTTGTCCGGTTGGATGATACAATTGCTCCGATCAAATCATTTGGAACGCTAGAGAAGTTTGCGAGTAACTGCTTGGTGTCTTTGGGTAAGCAATAGCCTCCGTAACCAAAAGACGGATTATTATAATGCTGCCCAATGCGCGGATCCAAGCTTACTCCATCAATGATCTGGCGGGCATTCAAGTTGTGATATATAGCATAGCTGTCCAGCTCGTTGAAATATGCAATTCGCATTGCCAAATATGTATTTGAAAAAAGCTTGATGGCTTCAGCTTCTGTGGAGTCAGTAAGTATTAACTTCGCGTCGGGTTTGTGAGCGGCGTCTAAAAATAGCTGTCCGATTGATTTACCCATTTCTGAGTCGTCACCGATGATCACTCTTGACGGATAGAGGTTATCATGCAGTGCTCGGCCTTCTCGGAGAAATTCGGGAGAAAAAAAGATGTTGGAATGTTGGAATTTCTTTCTTGCCTCTTCGGTGAATCCTACGGGGATAGTGGACTTAATCAAAAAAACAGCATTGGAGTTTATTTCTAGTGCGTCCGCTATAACCGTCTCTACCGAACCGGTGTCGAATTTATTTGTGTGGCTGTCATAATCCGTGGGCGTAGCGATGATAATTAGTTCAGCTTCTGAATAAGCCTCGCGCTTGTCAGTGGTCCCGCGAAGCCTGAGCTCCTCATTTGCCAGGAAATGCTCCAGCTCTACATCAGCTACCGTAGATAATCTATTGTTAATCCTTTCTACTTTTTCAGGAAGGATGTCAATTGCTAGAACGTCGTTATGCTGCGCTAATAGAACTGCGTTCGACAGCCCGACGTATCCAGTACCCGCCACAGTAATCTTCATAATTCTTTTGCTCGTTCCCGTGAGTCAATGCTGTCAATTAGAGTATCTCGTCGCTGCTTCTCTAGGGGGAAAGGCCAAGCCCCCGTAAGGCCCAGATAGATAGTCAATACTTAGGTTTGGATGATAATAAGGATCAGACTTCTCAGGACTAGACCAAGTGCTCCTGAAGTGATTCTGCTCACGAGTAGCTCTTGCCTGTTTTTCTGGGCTGAGATCTTTTCCTCGGCTTGCTGATTCCGCATGAATCAACTTGGCGGACGCACACCAGAGTACATGCAGTCCTTGTTGCTGAATCTTTAAACATAAGTCAACGTCATTAAACGCGACAGGATATGCACGTTCGTTCAACCCGCCTACGGAGTCGAAGACCGATTTTCTCAGCAGTAAACATGCCGCTGTGACCGCGCTTTGTCGACGCGTTATTTGATTAGTGCCTAAGTACCCACTATCCCGCTGTTCTAATGAGTTGCCTGTATGGGCGGCAAGCCCATTAACTCCAACAACTACACCACCGTGCTGCACCATCATGTTCGGCCATAATAGCTTAGCACCTACCGCGCCCACATCAGGCCGGAGAACTTGAGCGACCATTTCGTTTAGCCAGTTGGGCTCTATGATTTCGATATCGTTATTTACTAGGCCAATCAACTCCCCTGTTGCGTAGCTTGCAGCGCGGTTGTTAATCGTCGAGTAGTTAAAAGGGTAGGGATGGCGTACCACTTTTACACCGCGTTTACTAAGTTCGCTAAGGTAGTCTAGTGTTAGTCGATCACTAGATTGGTTATCGACAACAATGATCTCTAGATTGGGGTAATCGGTTTCGTTAAGCAGTCCCTCGACACAAGCATGCAGCAGCTTGTAGTTATCTCTCGTTGGGACGATAAGACTCACGCGGGGCAGTTCTGGCGGTAATGGCCAGTGTGCTCTGAACAGTGCTGGATAATCCACCAATTGGCTCACCGTCGCACCAGGTGCTAGATTCTTGCACAACCACTTCATTGCTTGCAGTCGCTGCGGGCACGGCTGGGTCTGCTCTGGGCTTGCTGGTCTTTGAACAGAGCGGTGGTATAGCACACGGGGCAGATGAGCTACCCTAGCTCGGGCTTGTTGCGTAGCTAGTGCGATGCCGGCAGTAAGGTCATTGACGTTTACTTCTGCGTTATTTTTGTAGCTCATCAGCAGGGACAAGGCATTCCTGATGATGTTGGCGCTGTAAATCGCTCCAGGGGTGAAAATGTCGGCGCCAATGAAAAGGTCTATATCCCACACTGGCTTCAGCCAGGGTAGGCTGCGCTCGCCTTGTGGACCATCCCGGTCGCAGTCCGCGTATGCCCATACGCTACCATCATCAAGCAAGGCACTCAGATGCGGTAGCGCGCTCGGGGCGAGGCGGTCTCCTGCTGTAATCGGCAGAACCCGATCACAACCGGCTTCAAGCAGCTCAGCCAAAGCTGGCAACACGTTGCTAGGTCCTGCGATAGACACTGGATGCGCAGAAACATGCCTTACCCCTAAACTGTTAAGGCTAATTTTTTCATGAAGGGTATTCCCGTCGCTCAGCATCAACACGCCCAGCTTACCCTGTAGTTGCGGTGGTTGCTGCTCATCTAACCCCTGGAACGCTTCGAACCAATGGGGGTAATGCTGCCATCCAGCGCTTTTGGGCAAACGCAAACTTTGCTCTTTAGCAACTTCGGTCATTAAGGCCAATGCTGCTCCGTTGTGCGCAGAGCTCAGTTGCCGGAGCAACCCTTCAATCCCCTCAGGCAGACAGCACAAACGAATAGGACTACCTGCCAAAGCTTGGCCTAGATCATTTACGATCTCTAGAACATGCAATTTGCCATCAGCCAATTCCCAAGGCAGATCAATGCCAAACCCATGGTCACTTGTAGCGCGGTAGACCAATGCTTGATGGTGTTCATTACATGTGGTTTGGGCGACTATTCGGTCGCCTTCCCGTACCGTTATATCTACGTGTCGATTGGGTGCTTTCGGATCCCAACACCAACCTCCCACACGCAGGCCACCCGTATGCCAAACCTGGGACGCGACCGAAGCGCTCTCTCCACTAGAGACTGGAGGTACTGTTGGAAGCAACAATTGACCGCCCAACACAAACGACTGATTAGCTATCCGAGCAGTGATCAACCGCGCCTCATCAAGCCACCGCTGGCGTAATTGCACTGCAAAACCATGGAACCGGTCGCCTGCAGGCACACTCGGCTCATACTGGTCAGCCCGTATGAGTGCCACGCTAGCGCCATCAATGAGTACCTCAACAACGGGACGGTGTTCTTCCTGCGTGTTATCCATCGCCCAGCCGTGCAGCACATCGCCTTGAAGACCGAGTATGGCCCCGCTGAAGTGAGGTTGAATGGCGGACACTTCCGTCTGCGGTTGTTCCATAAGGTGTTCGGTCATTGGGCCAGGCTCAAGGTAAAAGGCAATTTGTTAAAATTAGTGGCCCCATTGTCGCTTTTCAGCGGGGTAGGGCAGGCGAACAGTGCTAGGCCAAGTTGGGTCGCTAGGCTATGCGCTATTAAGTCACTGCCAGAATTCTTGGCCAGGCTCAGCACAGCCTCACAGCCAGCGGATTGGGCACGCTCGGCCAAACTGAAGCCTTCCACTTCTGGTAAAAGCTGGACACTCCCGATGGCCTGCAACTGATTCAGCCAAGGGCTATCGGCGTGCGCAAGCAAACGGATGTGTAGCCCGGCCTGGCTGATGTGACGAGCGGCATTCAGCCAGGCCATGGCAGTTCCCTCATCGCGCAGGCTGTCACCGATCATCAGCGACTGCGGCGCATGCGTAGGAGTCTCGTTAGCAACCGGGGTTGCCCCCACCATTAAGTTGGCGCCAGGCAACGCATCGCTATAAATGGGCTTGAGTGCCGGCCACGGCACCATGACGCTTACAGCCTCACGGGCAAACCGTTGCCAGTCGTAGTCGCTCTGTTGATCGAGCAAGCGGTCATCAAGGCACTGGATGCTATACGGAATGTCCAGCATTTCCGGCAGATCACATAATTCCACTGGGCATCGCGCCAAGTGCTCATACAAGATTGTCTGCAATGGGAGATTGCTTAGGCACTCGGCCAAGCGGATGAAATCGTTCGGCAGCTCGAATTCAAGATTCAGCGGTAGAGGTGTCAATGGAGCGGTCAACAGCACCCTGGTACTGTGGCTGCTCTGGTGATAACTCAAGCTGAAGTCGGCTTCTGGTATCGTGCCATCGTGGATGCGGAGCGTGTGGTCTGCACCCGTTTGCCAGCATGCACTCTGCAGATTTGCAGGCTTACGCGCCAAGTGCTCAAGGCGAGCTTGCTGCAAGGCTTGGCGTGCAGGTTTGATGGGGTCACGTAGGCAAAATGCTTTATAGCGCGCCGACGCGTCGGGGTAGCGTTTGCGCAATGTGGCGTTGTTCATCGCTACACGCAGTACCTTCTCGGCCCCGAACGAAATACCGCCCTGGTGCGCCACAAACACGTTAGGCGCCCCCATATGGCGCCAACCGTGACTACGGGCGCGCAGGCACCAGTCGGTTTCTTCACCATAACCGCGGGCCAGGTGCACCTCGTCGAGGTAGCCCACCTCATCGAGTGCCTCCCGCTTGATGTACAAGCAAAAGCCGCAGCCCGTCTCGATTTCCACCGGCGGGCTGGCTACTTGGCGGGCCAGTTCATCCAGTTCGGCCTGCGCCTTGGCGCTAGGCATGTCGTGGCAAATCTGGCTGCGTGGGAAGCTCATCAACTCGCCGTTGTTGGTGAGCGGCGTCACCGATGCAATGCGTTCATCGCTATAGGCCACTTCACGCAAGCGATCCAGCCAAGCACCGTGTACGCGGGTATCGGCGTTTAGCCACACCACATCTTTGTTCGGGCTCAGGGCCATGGCGCGATTCATCGTGCGGATGAACCCAAGGTTTACTGCGTTTTGAATCAGCGTGATCTTCCCTTTGGCAGCCAGCACTTTAAGCGCCTTGGCCAGCGCCGGGACGGGTGTCTTGTCTTCGATGACCACCAGGCGATGCGCAGTGCGGTTCAATTTGCGGGCGTCCAGCGCGCTATTGATGCACTCCAGTGTTTCGTCCAGCCCGTTATAGACCGGAATAAGCACATCTACCGGGTTGTTTTCGCCACCACCCGCACTGGCGGGTGGGACGAAGACTGGCATGGCGTAAACCGGGCTGCCGAGTAGGGGGGTGCCATTGGCGAATTGCAGAGTAACCGCAGCCGTAGGATTGGGCACGCTCACCCGTACCCCGCCATGGCTTGCTGGCAAGCCTGCTGCGCTGAGCAGCGGATGGCTGACGCTTGCGGTCGCGTTGATGCGCCCGCCATTGGCTTCAATTTGAATAGAGACGGGCACTTGCAGGTTGTGCAGATCGACTGCCCAGCCCTGGATTTCCTTCTGATCAGGTAGATAGCGTACAACCCCGACAGTACCGGGCGCATCGCTTTGTGCGGCAAGCAGCTTCAGCACAACCGCCAGCTCTTTCCCTGTATGGATATCGGGCAGGTGAGCCAGAATCATCCGACGCAAGTCCGCAGGTGTCTCCGAAAGGCTGCGGGCCTCCCACAGGGTCAGGCGCAGGCCAAGGTCATTAGGCTGAAGTTTCCAGGCGTTGGTCAGGTAGCGCGTGGCCAATGAGGGTTGGCCTTGCCCCAGCAGGCTACGCCCCACCAGGGCGTGGATATCTGCCCGGTCGGGCAGGGCCCTGGCGGCCTCGGCAAAAAATAAAAAAGCCAGCTTCGGCGTCTGCGGCAAGGCCGCGATGCCTTTCCATACGAGTGCTTCGGCCCGGTACTCGGGAATCTGCAACGCACATTCGAGTGCAGTTGCCGCCGCGTCGTGCTCGTTGGCCTGACGGTGGCGGTGGAAGATATCCATGAGCGTTTCTCGCCCATGGTCGAGTTGTCTGGACATAAGCTTGGCTTGGCTACAAAAAATAAAAAGAAGGGCGACTCGAAAGCCGCCCCCTTTGGCATACGCCCGGCCTTGCGGCCGGGTGTACGTTTCGCTACGACAGGGCTAGTTACACCTGGCCGTGCAGTACAACGACGTTGTCGATGTGTGCAACAGCTTCGTTGGAACCAACGATGCCCAGGGCGACGTCTGCTTGCGAAGCACCGGCTTCGATCTGAGCAGCCCAGAAGGCCTTGCCAGCGTCATCGGCGCTGCGGTCCAGCGAGGACTGGTACAGCGAATCGATAAAGTCGGCGTTGGCTTTGGAAGCTGCTTCAGTCGAACCGACGATTGCCTGAGCAACTTCGGCACGGCTAGCGCCGTTGAACAGCTGCGATACCCAGTCCTGCAGGCCAACTTCGTCGGCGTTGCGGCCCAAGGCAGCGGCGTACAGGCTTTCAACGAAGGTGCCGTTGGAGGCATCCAGAGCCTGAGCTTCGGCCGAAACCGAAATTGCAGCAGCTACTTCGGCAAGGGTGCCGCCGTTGGCCAGCAGCGAGGTCCAGCCTTCAGCGCCAGTGTCACCGTCGGTGCCACGGCCCAGCAGGGCCTGGTACAGATCGTTGACGTCAGCAGCGTTGTTGCCACCAGCGAACTCGTTGGAGTTCAGGAAGGTGTTGGCAACGTCGGTCAGCGAAGTACCGTTGTTGACGGCGGCGGTGAAGAACTTGGCGCCGTCGACGTCAGCATCACGACCCAGAACACCTTGGTACAGGCGCAGGGCTGCTGCTTCTGCTTCGTTGTGTGCCAGGGCGATGGATTGCTCTTCGCCGTCTTCACCAACGAACTTCAGGAACTCAGCGTCTTTGATTGCGGCAGTTTGGTTGCCGGTCAGGCTGACGTTGAAGCTGTTACCAACGGTCAGCTCGTAGTCATCGCGCGAGCCGTCCAGCTGCACAACGTCGAAGCCAGCGCCAGCGTTGACGACATCGTTGGTGCCGCTCAGGATGATGGTGTCATCGCCCGAGCCGGTGGTGATGTTGTTGTTGCCGTTGCCAGCAATAACGGTGTTGTTGCCGTTGCCGGTAACGATAGTGTCGTCACCGTCACCAGCATCGATCAGGGTGTTTTGGTCGCCATTGACCGTGATAACGTCGTTGCCGTTACCGGTAGCAACTACCATCTCGATGCCAGAGGTATCAACGGCAGCTGGTGCAACAGCAGCTGCAAGCAGTTGAACGTCAGCAGCTGTAGCGGCTTGACCTTGCAGGTCAACAACCAGGTTGGCGTCGCTTTGCAGAACATAAGCGCTAACGCCAGCGGCTTCGGCAGCAGCCAGGTCAACAACAACTTGGTCACCTTTGGCGCCTTCGACTTTGCCGAGGACGATGTCAGCTTGGCCCGAAGTTGGCAGTGCAACGGCAGCGCCTTCGATGCCAGCAATGTTTACGGTTTCGACATTGTCCAGGTTCAGCAGGCTGCTGATGGCAGCGATGGTGTTCTCGGACAGGTTGGCGCTATCGGCGTTCAGGGTGTCTTGCAGAGCGCTGCTCGACTGAGGGCTATCGTATTGCATGATGTATTCCTGTTACTTCAGGCCATATGGCCCGCTGCAATCGTATTCTGCTCGGACGCAGAGTTTTCCCACGGAGACTTAAGGCGGGCAGCGTTCATCTTCGTTACGGGTGTTAGGGCGAGGTGCAAGGCCTCCAGCGGCTCGTTGCCGGTGGGGCCGTGCATCATCTGATTCGCGACCAGGCGTTGTGGTTCCGTATTTTTGAAAACAACAAGGCCTGTCAATTCGTAATGCTTGCGCAGCGGGCCTACCAGGCTGAAACCGACACAGATCAGCGGCAGTCCCTGGCCACGCGCGCCAACTATGGTGCCTGTCGAGACATTACGGCATGGACCGGAGCCGGCCACCATGCAGGTATAAAGAAGGTCGACGCCGACAGGCTTTTCGGCCCAGTCGATGGCGAAGGAATCGATGAACTCATCAGCACCAGGTTCGCCCACCCAGCCTTCGCTGGACACGACTTCACCGCTCTGGCTCAGGTGAGCGGTCAGAGTGATGGGCAGTGGCTGGGTGCTGGCTGCAATGGCTTGCGAAGGGTCCGTGCTGGCCACGACGGCGAAGGTGCGCATGATGGCAGGGGAGGTGTCGATTCGGTCGATCCGAAGGTCTACAGGCTCGATTACCTCGTCGAACATATGGTACTCGGTGATCAACACTGTGGTAACGCCGCCCTTAACACGGGCGACGATAGTATCGCCCAGCTTGGTCAGCATGTTCTTGCTGACACCTTCGGCTGGAAAGAAGTCGATGGAGCCTTTGCCTAGCGGCGCTTGTTGCAAAGCAATGCAAACCGGCTTGTCCGCTGGAGGCTGCGAGGCGTACCTGAAGATGTACATCCCTGGTTCTAGCAGGGTGACCCGTGAGGTGATTTTCAGGCCGTCAAGGGTCTGCGAAGGCATAGACATGGCGTTGTTAAGCTCCTTTTAAGCAGTATCACTGGTAGCTAACTTGCTCAGACCCGTGCATACACTAACCGGCCATTGAAGGCTCCTTGCGAGTGGCGAAGATGCCGCCCGCGGCCGGGGATGTCAACAAAGAAATCTAAAAAAAATTTCATATCTATAGGGAACTTAGCTATATGCCGCGAGTTCGTACTGGGCGTTTTTTGTATAACCTAGTATTCCAGTAGGAGGAATGGATCCAAAAAAAACCCAGTAAAATCAATATCTTGATCATGTGAGACTTTTAATTTTCAGAAAATGCTGGTTTTATGGCATCATTTTTTCTGGGCCACAAGCTGTACGCCATTGGTCGCTTGGCTGCCTATCTGCTATGCACTGCGACTTGCTATGCGTAAATTTCGTGAAATCTAAAGGTTCGTCGGTGAACAAAGCGGGTGGTGAAGCAATCTGACACGCTGCCATCTTTTGTGGGTGTTACACTGCCCGCCGCTTTCGCCACTCTTCAGTACGGACACCATGAGTTATCAATCCGACAACAATCTGCAAGCCGCCCTCAGAGCCTGCAAAAGCAGCTTCCTCTCGGTAGGGTTTTTCAGCTTCTTCGTCAACGCACTCATGCTGGTGCCTACCTTCTTCATGATTCAGGTATCCGGCCGCGTTGTGCCCTCAGGCAGCACTTCAACGCTGCTTATGTTGACGTTGATCATGACCGTATTGGTTGCGACTATGGGGGCCTTGGAGTGGGTGCGCTCGCGCATCATGGTGCGTATCAGTAATCGCCTGGATGTGATGCTCAGCCGCGACGTATATAGGGCTAGCTTCAAACGTGCGCTGAACAGCGGCGGCTCTGACGCAACGGCGCAGTCGCTTAACGACCTCACCTCACTCCGCCAGTTCTTTACAGGGCCAGGGCTTTTTGCATTTTTCGATGCCCCATGGTTCCCCATCTACACCATTGTGATGTTCCTCTTCCACCCATGGTTTGGCTGGATGACCCTGTTTTGTGGCGCAGTGTTGACTGTGCTGGCTTTCGTCAACCATCGGTTTACTGGCGGTGCGTTAGCCGAAGCGAACAAGGAAAACGTAGCGTCCAACGTAGTAACGAACAGGACTCTGCGCAATGCAGAGGTCATCGAGTCGATGGGCATGCTCGACACCTTGATGGACCGGTGGGCCAAACGCCAGCGCAACATCATGCTGCTACAGTCCAATGCTAGTGATAAAGGCGGCGCAATCAGCTCCACTTCTAAAACGTTCCGTATCTGGTCGCAGTCCATCATGTTGGCGATGGGTGGCTATCTTGTCGTGACGCACGAAATCAATCCTGGTCTTCTGATGGCCGGCTCCCTGCTGCTGGGCCGCGCGCTGTCCCCTATCGACCAGATGATCAGTAGCTGGAAAGGCTTCGTCGCCGCAAAGGTGCAATACGACCGCCTAAGCAAAGTCATGGATGACCTGAAAAACGAACCTGAGCGCATGCCGCTTCCTGCTCCGGAAGGTCACATCCAGGTCGAAAACCTCATCGTGGCCCCGCCGGGCGCCAAGGCTCCGGTCATCCGCAGCATCAGCTTCGTAGCGCCCGCCGGCTCCATCGTCGGTATCGTCGGCCCAAGTGCCGCCGGTAAATCCACGCTGGTGCGTGCCCTGATGGGCATCTGGCCCCCTCAGCACGGTGTGGTTCGCCTCGACGGCGCCGACATCGCCAGCTGGGATAAGCATGCCTTGGGCCCTTACGTCGGCTACCTGCCGCAAGACATCGAGTTGTTCGAAGGCAGCATCAGCGAAAATATTGCCCGCTTCGACAAAGTGGACCCGGAGAAGGTGGTGGAAGCTGCCCAGATGGCCGGCGTGCACGAAATGATCCTCATGCTGCCCGACGGTTACGACACGGTCATTGGCAGCGATGGCGTCAACCTCTCCGGTGGCCAGCGTCAGCGCATTGGCCTGGCCCGTGCCATTTATGGCAACCCGCGCCTGATCGTGCTGGATGAGCCCAACTCCAACCTCGACGATGTTGGTGAGCGTGCACTGGGCGTCGCCTTGCAAAAACTCAAGGAAACCGGTGCCACGGTGTTCATCGTGTCCCACCGCCCCAACATCCTTACCCGCCTGGACCGTATCTTGGTCATGGCAGGGGGCACCATCTCGCTGTATGGCGAGCGGGATCGCGTCATTGCCGAGCTGGCCGCACAGCAGGCCAAGGCGCAGCAGCGGGTTGCTCAGCCCGCTGCTGCCCAGCCCCCAGCCGCTTCACCGGCTGCACCTAACGCAGCGCCGCCTGCGGCCCCGGCAGCTTCGCCTGCCGCCACCACCAGCCCCGGCGTTTGAAAGGATTTGTAGATGAGCAGTAAAGCGATCACCGAGTTCGATCACAATTTCGACGACATGCCCACGTCCGACCGCGGCATTCGCCGCATCGGCCTGACTATTGTCTTCATTACATTCGGCATTTTCGGCAGCTGGGCGGCGTTCGCCCCGCTCAGCAACGCCGTGCACGGTTCCGGTGTGGTTACCGTGCAGAACTACCGCAAGACCGTGCAGCATCTTGAAGGCGGCATCGTCAAGGAACTGCTGGCCCGTGACGGCGACCTGGTCAAGAAGGGCGACCCGCTGATTGTGCTGGATGAATCCCAGCTTAGCGCTGAATACGAGTCCACCCGCAACCAGCTGATCGTGGCGCGCTATAAAGAAGCACGTCTGCGGGCAGAGCGCGACGGGCTGAACGAGATCCCACCGGTCAAGATGGACGGCACCGATTCGGTCCGTGCTCAGGAGGCCATGGCGGGTGAGTTGCAGGTGTTCAACGCGCGGCGCAACTCGTTGCAGGGTGAAATCTCGGTCAACCGCGAGCGCATCCAGCAGATGAAGCAGCAGATCGCTGGTTTGAACGACATGATCGGGACCAAGAGCGGGCTGGAGAAGTCGTACACCGGTGAAATCAAGCAGCTCAAGGAGTTGCTGGCCGAGGGCTTTGTGGACAACCAGCGCCTGCTGGAGCAGGAGCGCAAGCTGGACATGCTCAAGACCGAAGTGGCGGACCACCGCTCCAACATCACCAAAACCAATTTGCAGATCGGTGAGACCGAGTTGCAGATCGTGCAGTTGAAGAAGAAATTCGACTCGGATGTGGCAAACGAGCTTTCGGACGTTCAGGCCCAGGTCTTCGACCTTCAGGAAAAAGAAGCAGCGCTGCGTGACCGCTTGTCGCGTGTGGTGATCCGCGCACCCGAAAGCGGCATGGTGCTGGACATGAAGGTGCACACCATTGGCGGTGTGATCAGTGCGGCGACGCCGATTCTGGATATCGTGCCTGCCCAGTCGGAACTGGTGGTGGAAGCCAAGGTGGCCACGCGGGATATCGACCGTCTGGAATTGGGTAAAACCGCAGACATTCGTTTCCCGGCATTCAACCAGGCCACCACGCCGGTCATCGAGGGCAAGCTGGTGCGCATTTCGGCGGACAGCCTGACCGACGAGCGCAGCGGCGATACCTACTACCTAGTGCGTGTGCAGGTGACTGAAGATGGCATGAAGAAGCTGGGTAGCCGCAAGCTGCACCCCGGCATGCCTGCCGACGTGCTGATCAACGCCGGCGACCGCACCATGCTGCAATACCTGCTCAAACCGGCCCGCAACATGTTCGCCGAATCGCTGATCGAGGAATGATTGTGCTGCGTTTGCTACCTGGAATGCTGATGTGCATGGTCGCCTGCCAGGCGGTGGCCGTTGAAGGGAAGGGCGCGCCGGCTGAGGTGCCCAAGGCGGTGTCGGCGTCAACCTACACACTGGACTTGGCCGGCCTGTACCGTGAGGCCAGGCTGGAAGACCCTCGGGTGCTCGCCGCCTATGCCCGCGCCCGTTCTGCCGAAGCCCAGCAGCGTGAAGCCTTGGGTGGCTTGCTGCCGCAGGTGTCGGCCAACGCCAACACCAGCCGCGTGCTGCGCAAGAACGAGATCGACCGCGACATCTATAACAACGAAAGCTATTCGTTGAGCCTGACCCAGTACCTGTACAACAAGCCGGCCTGGGAGCGGTACCAGAAGTCCAAAAGCGTCAAGGACCAGAAAGGCCAGCAGGCTGAGGACACCCTGGCCGAAGCCACAGTAGACCTGGCCAAGCGCTACTTCGTGGCCCTGGCTGCCGACGACGAGCTGGCGCTGGTGCAGGCTGAGCGCCGTGCCACGCAGAAGAACCTGGACCGGGTCACCAGCATGTTCGACCGGCAGATGGCCAAGATCACCGACAAGCTGGACATGCAGGCGCGTGTCGACTTTCTGGCCGCTCAGGAGGTGGAAGCCCGCAACCAGGTGCAGGTCAGCCGTGAGGCGCTGGCCGAGATCGTCGGCCGGCCGATCACCGAGCCCTTGAGCCGGGTGCGTAACGATGTAGCGCTGCAGGCGCCCACCCGGCCTTTGCAGGAGTGGTTGACCCAGGCCGTGGAAACCAACCCGCAGCTCAAGGCCTCGCGTAGCGGTGCCGAGGCGGCTATGGCGGCCGTGCGTGAAGGCAAGGGCGAGCACTACCCGCAGCTGTCCCTGAGCCTGAGCGCCCAGCAGAGTGACCAGGGTTACGACAACACCCAGGCGCCGCGCAGCGACAGCTATGTGGCAAGCCTTGGGGTGAAGATCCCGATCTACAGCGGTGGCTCTACCTCGGCCCGGGTACGTGGGTTGTATGACGAGCAGTTGGCGGCCGAAGAACAGCTCGAAGGCATTCGCCGCCAGGTGGTGAAGGAAACCACCACGGCCTTCCTCACGGCCCAGGCGGCGGTGGACAAGATCCGCGCCAACCGCAACGCCTTGTCCTCGGCCCAGCAGTCCAGCGTGGCGGCGCAGAAGGCGTTCAGTTACGGGGTCGTCAACGCGGTGGACGTGCTGACCAGCGTGCAAAACGAGTTCAAGGCGCGTCGTGATTTGCTCAAGACCCAGTACGACTTCATCACCAATCTGTTCCTGCTCAATCGTTGGGCAGGTCAGCTCAACCAGGACAGCGTGGACAACGTGAATGTGTGGCTGAGCCCCGTGCCTGAGCCGACCTTGCCGGGTGGTGACGTGGCGCGGCTTGATGCGCGTCGCTGATTGGACGTGTGGGGTGTAGGGCGGTTGAAAGGCGTCGCTTGGCAGACGCCTGATACTATTCCTAAGAGCCTTACGCGTTCCCCGTGTGGGAGCGGCCTTGCCGGGGCGCCGGACCGGCCGCGATGGGCCGCGCAGCGGCCCCGGGGGTATCTGCTGCAAGGCTGCAATCGCGGGGCCGCTTCGCGCCCCATCGCGGCGCAAGGCCGCTCCCACACGGGCTTGAGCCAGCCTCCCACACGGGGTATGGCCAGCCTCCCACACGGGCTATGGCCAGCCTTCAGAACTCAGCCAAAATCAGACCATTCCTACAGGCCAATCACTGGCCATTCTCCCCCCTGGAACTTATTCTCCCGCGCCGGTTCCTAACCCCCTCAATAAGGCCTGACCGGCAGCTGGCCGCGCGCCAATACTTTGTGAGTCGAGTACTCCCCCCGACCTATGTATACTGCCGCATGCAAGCGAGTACGCGCGGCTCGGAGCTGCTGCGTCAAGCCCCAATAATCACACATGCCCGCACGGCACTATCGGAGTTGGTTAAGTCGCATGAAAGCAATCGTTACTGGGATCACTGGTCAAGACGGCGCCTACCTGGCGGAACTGCTGCTGGAAAAGGGCTATACGGTCTACGGCACCTACCGTCGTACCAGCTCGGTTAACTTCTGGCGCATCGAGGAGTTGGGTATCCACACCAACCCTAACCTGCACTTGGTCGAGTACGACCTCACCGACCTGTCGGCCAGCATCCGCCTGTTGCAAACCACCGAAGCCACCGAGGTGTACAACCTCGCCGCACAAAGCTTCGTGGGTGTGTCCTTCGAGCAACCCTTGACCACCGCCGAAATCACCGGCCTGGGCGCTGTCAACCTGCTCGAAGCCATCCGCATCGTCAACCCGAAGGTACGCTTCTACCAGGCATCCACCTCCGAAATGTTCGGCAAGGTGCAGGAAATCCCGCAGGTCGAAACCACCCCGTTCTACCCGCGTAGCCCCTACGGTGTGGCCAAGCTGTACGCCCACTGGATGACCATCAACTACCGCGAGTCGTACAACATCTTCGCCACCAGCGGCATCCTGTTCAACCACGAGTCGCCCCTGCGTGGCCGTGAGTTCGTGACCCGCAAGATCACCGACTCGGTCGCCAAGATCAAGCTGGGCCTGCTGGACAAGCTGGAGCTGGGCAACCTCGACGCCAAGCGCGACTGGGGCTTTGCCAAGGAGTACGTCGAAGGCATGTGGCGCATGCTGCAGGCTGACGAGCCGGACACCTTCGTGTTGGCCACCAACCGCACCGAAACCGTGCGTGACTTCGTCACCATGGCCTTCAAGGCCGCTGGTATCGAGATCAACTGGAGCGGCAAGGAAGAAGCCGAGCAAGGCACCTGCGCTGCAACCGGCAAGGTCCTGGTCGTCATCAACCCCAAATTCTACCGCCCTGCAGAAGTCGAGCTGCTCATCGGCAACCCGGCCAAGGCCAAGCAGGTACTGGGTTGGGAGCCAAAAACCAGCCTCGAAGAGCTGTGCCGCATGATGGTCGAAGCCGACCTGCGTCGTAACGAAAAAGGGTTCTCGTTCTGATGCAAATGGCCAGCAAACGCGCACTCGTCACCGGGATCCATGGTTTCACAGGTCGCTACATGGCGGCCGAATTGCGGGCCAATGGTTATGAAGTGATCGGTATCGGGAGCCAGCCCTCGGCGGCGCCCGACTACCACCAGGTCGACCTGGCCGATGGGCCGGGCCTGCGTGCGTTGCTGGCTGAACTGCAGCCGGATGTGATCGTGCATCTGGCTGCCATTGCGTTTGTCGGGCACGGCGCTGCCGATGCCTTCTATCAGGTCAACCTGATCGGCACGCGCAACCTGCTCGAAGCCATTGCGGCCTGCGGCAAGGCGCCAGAGTGCGTGCTCATTGCCAGCAGTGCCAATGTCTACGGCAATGTTTCCGAAGGGATGCTGGACGAGCACACCCCGCCTGCACCGGCCAACGACTACGCCGTCAGCAAGCTGGCGATGGAGTACATGGCAAGGCTGTGGTGCGACCGGCTGCCGATCGTCATCACGCGTCCGTTCAACTACACAGGTGTTGGGCAGGCCGAGAACTTTCTGCTGCCCAAGATCGTTTCGCACTTCCAGCGCAAGGCCCCAGCCATCGAGCTGGGCAACCTGGATGTGTGGCGTGACTTCAGCGACGTGCGCGCCGTGGTGCGTGCCTACCGCGGCCTGATCGAGGCGCGGGCAGTGGGCCAGACCGTGAACGTGAGTTCCGGCATCACCCATTCGCTGCGCGAAGTTATTGCCAAGTGCTCGGCCATCACCGGGCACACGCTTGAGGTGCAGGTAAACCCTGCATTCGTGCGCGCCAACGAGGTCAAGACCTTGTGCGGCGACAACGCCCGCCTGCGGGCATTGGTGCCAGGCTGGCACACGCCTGACCTGGATGAAACGCTGGGTTGGATGCTCGCCGCTCAATGAAGGTCATTCTTTCCGTCGAATCGGTCCGCTTTCCACTGACCGGTATCGGGCGTTACACCTACGAGCTGGCCTCGCGGCTGCAGCAGTGCGATGACATCGACGACCTGCGGCTGTTTGCCGGGCGCAGCTTCGTGCCGGAGCTCCTCAAGCCTGCAGACCAGTCCGATGCCGTGCATGGGCTCAAGCGTTTCGTCCAGAAAAACGCCTTGGCCGTCGAAGCCTACCGGCGCCTGATGCCGTTTCTGCGTAAGCGTGCACTGCGTGGGCATGATGACTTCATCTACCACAGCACCAACTTTTACCTGCCGCCCTTCGCAGGCCGGAGCGTCGCCACGTTCCACGACTTGTCGCCGTTCACCTGGGCTCATTGCCACACCCCGCAGATCGCCCGGTACTTGCAAAAGGAGCTCATGCTGACGCTTGAGCGGGCCGATGCGCTGATCACGGTGTCCCATTACATTCGCCAGGAGCTGGCGGATTACTTCAACTGGCCGTTGGACCGCATTCATGCGGTTCCCCTGGCCAGCTCGCCGCAGTTTCACCCCCGCAGCCCGCAGGCGCTCACACAAACGCTGGCGCGTCATGGTCTGGAACCTGGCGGCTACAGCCTGTTCGTGGGCACCATCGAGCCGCGCAAGAACATCGAGAACCTGCTCGACGCTTATGGTCGCCTACCGCTTGCCCTGCGCCAACGCTGGCCGCTGATCCTCACCGGCTACCAAGGCTGGCGCAGCGAGGCCATCCACGCCCGCATCGCCCAGGCGCAGCAGCAGGGCTGGGCCCGCTACCTGGGCTTCGCCCCCAGCGAAGACTTGCCGTTGCTGTTCGCCGGCGCCCGCCTGTTCACCTTCCCGTCGCACTACGAAGGCTTTGGCCTGCCCGTGCTCGAAGCCATGAGCTCCGGCGTGCCGGTGGTGTGCTCCAACAGCTCTTCGCTGCCGGAAGTCGCTGGCAATGCAGCGCTCATGTGCGCGCCCGACGACGTCGATGGCCTGACCGCACTGCTGCAACGCGGCCTGGAAGACGAAGCCTGGCGCGCCACGGCCATCGCCCAGGGCTTGCAGCATGCCGGTGGTTTCTCGTGGGAGCGGTGTGCCCAAGGCACCCTTAAGGTGTATCAAGCGGTCAAGCAACGATGATCAAGGTCCTGCATTTTTTCAAAACCTATTACCCCGATTCCATGGGCGGTATCGAGCAGGTGATTTTCCAGATCGCCGAAGGCACCCAGGCCCACGGTATCGAGCCCGAGGTGCTGTACCTGAGCTCACGCGGCGCTGCCCGCAACGAGCCGGTGGCCAACCACCTCACGCACCGCGCCAAGCTCGACCTGCATGTCGCCTCCACCGGCTTTTCGCTGTCGGCGTTCAAGGACTTTGCCGAACTGGCCCGCAAGGCCGATATCGTGCATTTCCACTTTCCCTGGCCGTACATGGACCTGGTGCACTTCGCTACCCGGCTGAACAAGCCGACCGTAGTCAGCTACCACTCCGACATCGTCAAGCAGAAGTGGCTGCTCAAGCTGTACCAGCCGCTGATGAACCGCTTTTTCTCCAGCGTCGACCGGGTTGTGGCGTCCTCGCCCAACTATGCGGCGCACAGCCCGGTATTGACCCAGTTCAAGGACAAGGTGTCGATCATCCCGTATGGTCTGGACCGGTCCACGTACCCAAAGGCCAGTGCCGAAAAGCTGGCGTACTGGCGGCAACGGTTAGGCGAACGGTTCTTCCTGTTCGTCGGGGCGCTGCGTTATTACAAGGGGCTGGACTACCTGCTGGAGGCCGCACGCATCAGCGGCTTGCCCGTGGTCATCATGGGTGGGGGTTTTCTGGAGCAGCAGCTGCGCCAGCAGGCCAGCGACGCGGGCCTGAGCCAGGTGCAGTTCCTGGGTGGCTTGCCAGACGAAGACAAGGTGGCGCTGCTGGAACTGTGCTATGCCTTTACCTTCCCGTCGCACCTGCGCTCGGAGTCCTTCGGCATCTCGCTGCTGGAAGCGGCCATGTACGGCAAGCCGCTGATCTCCTGCGAAATGGGCTCCGGCACCACCTTCATCAACCTGGCCGACCAGACCGGGCTGGTGGTACCGCCGCGCGACGCACCGGCACTGGCCCAGGCCATGCAGCGGCTGTGGGACGACCCGGCCCAGGCCCAGGCCATGGGTGCCGCCGCCCAGCAGCGCTTCGAGCATGTCTTTACCGCATCGGCCATGGCCAATGCCTACGCCGAGCTTTATCGCGGCCTTTTGTAGCCCGGTCAGTCAGGCACAACGAGGGCGAAGATCGCCGCATGCCGGCCCTGCCGGCGTGAACCGAGAACGGATTTCATGGAACGACGCACACTATTGATCACTGGGGCCTCGGGCTTTGTCGGCAGCGCCCTGTGCCAGCGCCTGGCGACGGTCGAAGGCCTTACGCCGCGCGCCGCCTTGCGCCGCGGAAGCTCATTGCCTTTGGCGGGCATTGACGCGGCCACCGTTGCGGACCTTGGCGCCGATACTGACTGGCAAGCGGCCCTTATCGATGTAGACGTCGTGGTGCACGCGGCGGCGCGCGTGCACGTGATGAAGGAAACCGCCACCGACAGCCTGGCCGAATTTCGCCGTGTGAACGTGCAGGGTACGCTCAACCTGGCCCGCCAGGCGGCGGCTGCGGGCGTGCGCCGTTTCATTTTCATCAGCTCGGTCAAGGTCAATGGCGAAACCAGCCAGCCGGGCCAGCCCCTGCATGCCGACGATACCCCCGCGCCCCAGGACGCCTATGGCGTTTCCAAGCACGAGGCCGAGCAGGGGTTGCAGGCGGTAGCCGCCGAAACGGGCATGGAAGTCGTCGTCATCCGCCCAGTGCTGGTCTACGGCCCAGGCGTCAAGGCCAACTTCCTCAGCATGATGCGCTGGCTGGAGCGCGGCGTGCCCCTGCCGCTGGGGGCGGTACACAACCGTCGCAGCCTGGTCTCGCTGGGCAACCTGGTCGACTTGATCATCACCTGCGTGGATCACCCTGCGGCCGCGGGCCAGACGTTCCTGGCCAGCGATGGCGAGGATGTATCACTCAGCGAGTTGCTGCGGGCCCTTGGCCAGGCATTGGGCCGTCCCGCCCGCCTGGTGCCGGTGCCAGGCGCGCTGTTGCAAACGGGCGCCGCGCTGCTGGGGCGCCGTGACCTGGCCCAGCGCCTGCTGGGCTCGCTGCAAGTGGACATCACCAAGAACCACCAACTGCTGGGCTGCCGACCGCCCTACACCCTGGAGCAAGGCCTGGCCGCCACCGCCCGCGCCTTCAAGGAGAACCCCCGCCCATGACCGCCATCCTCATCGTGGCAGGCATCGCCACCTGGCTGATGACGGCCGCACTGCGCCGCTACGCGCTGTCGCGCAGCCTGCTGGACATTCCCAATGCCCGCAGCTCACACACCTTGCCCACACCCCGTGGCGGCGGCGTCGCCTTCGTCGTGGCCTTCATGGCCGGCGTGCTGGTGTTGGGCTGGGCAGGGTATGTGGCGCCGTCGGTGCTGGTGGGCATTCTCGGGGCAGGGGGCTTGGTGGCCGTGATCGGGTTCATGGACGACCACGGGCACATCGCCGCGCGCTGGCGCCTGCTGGGCCACTTTGCTGCAGCCGCCTGGGGGCTGGCCTGGCTGGGCGGCCTGCCGCCAATCAGCGTGTTCGGCTGGCCGTTGCATGCCCTGTGGCTAGCTGCGCCGCTGGGGCTGCTGTACCTGGTCTGGCTGCTGAACCTCTACAATTTCATGGACGGCATCGATGGCATTGCCAGCATCGAAGCCATTTGTGTGTGCCTGGGTGGCACCGTGCTGTTCTGGCTGGCGGGTGCGCCGGGTGCTGCGTGGCTGCCGCTGCTGCTGGCCGCCACCGTCACCGGTTTCCTGATCTGGAACTTCCCGCCGGCGCGTATCTTCATGGGTGATGCCGGCAGCGGTTTTCTCGGCATCGTGCTGGGTTTGCTGGCAATCGTGGCAGGTTGGATAGATCCGCTACTCTTCTGGGGGTGGTTAATACTTCTGGGTGTGTTCGTGGTGGACGCTACCTTCACCTTGGCGCGCCGTTTGCTACGCGGTGAAAGGGTCTACGAAGCACATCGCAGCCATGCCTACCAGTACGCCTCGCGGCGCCACGGTCGCCACCGGCCGGTAAGCCTGGCGGTGGCGGCCATCAACCTGGGCTGGCTGCTGCCCGTCGCGTTGGTCGTGGTGGTGCTCAAACTGGATGGGGCAACCGGAACCTTGGTGGCCTATGCCCCTCTGATACTGTTGGCAATTGCCTACCGGGCAGGGGAGAAGGAATAGCATGCTCCAGCAAGGCAGGCGCAATCAGGGTTGTACAGGGCTGTATGTTCGGCAGTCGCTCTGGTCATTTTCACAATTTGGCGTAGCCATGAGGAAAACCGGATGAGCAACGCAAAGAACGACAGGCTACGGCAGTTTCTGGTCACCCTGTCACGCCGGCAGAAACGCCTCATCCAGGTCTGCACGGACATTGTCCTTATCTGGTTCGCCTTGTGGTTGTCGTTCATCGTGCGGCTGGGCGTGGAGGAAATGTACAACCCCATCGTCGAGCACACCTGGCTGTTCATGGCCGCGCCGTGCGTGGCTATTCCCTTGTTCATCCGCTTTGGCATGTACCGGGCGGTGATGCGCTACTTCGGCAACGATGCGCTGGTGGCGATCATCAAGGCGGTGACCCTGTCTTCGCTCATCCTGGCAGTGGTGGTGTACTGGTACAGCAACCACGAGGCCGTGGTACCGCGCTCGACCATCTTCAACTACTGGTGGTTGAGCATGGTGATCATCGGTGGCTTGCGCCTGATCATGCGCCAGTATTTTCTGGGCGACTGGTTCACCGGCGCCCATCAGATCCCTTTCGCCAACCGCGACGACGGGCAAATCAAGGTAGCCATTTATGGCGCAGGCACCGCCGGCAACCAGCTGCTGGCGGCGCTGCGCATGGGCCGGGTGATGCGCCCAGTGGCCTTCCTCGACGATGACGGCGACCTGGCCAACCGGGTCATTTCCGGGTTGCAGGTGTACAAGCCCAAGCACTTGCAGCAGATGCTCAAAGAAACCGGCGCCCAGGAGGTGTTGCTGGCACTGCCCTCGGCCACCCGCGCGCGGCGCCGGGAAATTCTCGCCCTGCTCGAACCGTACCCGCTGCACGTGCGAAGCGTGCCGGCCTTTGCCGACCTGGCCACTGGCCGGGTGAAGGTGGACGATATCCAGGACGTGGACATTGCCGACTTGCTGGGCCGCGACCCGGTCCCCGCGCAGGAAGGCTTGCTGGAGCGCTGCATTCACAAGCAGGTGGTGCTGGTGACCGGTGCCGGTGGCTCCATTGGCGCCGAGCTGTGCCGGCAGATCATCGGCCTTGGGCCCAAGACCTTGCTGCTGCTGGACCATGCCGAGTTCAACCTGTACAGCATTCTCAGCGAGCTGGAGCAGCGCGTGGCCCGGGAGTCGCTGTCGGTGCAGCTGCTGCCGATCCTGGGCTCGGTGCGCAACCAGCAGCATCTAGTCGATGTGATGAGCACCTGGCGTGTGGATACCGTCTACCATGCCGCCGCCTACAAGCATGTGCCCATGGTCGAGCACAACATCGCCGAAGGCATTCTCAACAACGTCTACGGCACTTTGTGCACGGCCCAGGCGGCGTTGCAGACCGGGGTGGCCAACTTCGTGTTGATCTCCACCGACAAGGCCGTGCGCCCGACCAATGTGATGGGCAGCACCAAGCGTTTGTCCGAGTTGATCCTGCAGGCGCTTAGCCGGGAAGCGGCGCCGGTGCTGTATGGCGATTGCAACAAGATCGCGCGGGTGAACAAGACCCGCTTCACCATGGTGCGTTTCGGCAATGTGCTGGGCTCGTCCGGTTCGGTGATCCCGTTGTTCCACCAGCAGATCAAGACGGGTGGCCCGCTGACCGTTACCCACCCGAAGATCACGCGTTACTTCATGACCATCCCGGAGGCGGCGCAACTGGTGGTGCAGGCCGGGGCCATGGGGCAGGGTGGGGATGTGTTCGTGCTGGACATGGGCGAGCCGGTGCGCATCGTCGAGCTGGCGGAGAAGATGATTCACCTGTCGGGTTTGAGCGTGCGCAGCTCCTCCAACCCCCAGGGCGACATCGCCATCGAATTTACGGGGTTGCGGCCGGGTGAGAAGTTGTACGAGGAGCTGCTGATCGGCGACGACGTATCGCCCACCGCGCACCCGATGATCATGGCGGCCAATGAGGACTATCTGGCGTGGGAGCGGTTGCGCGAAGGGCTGACGCTGTTGTTGGCGGCGGTGGCCGAAGACGACTTCACCCGCGTGCGGCAGTTGCTGCGCGAGATGGTGAACGGCTATTCGCCCCAGGGCGATATCGTGGACTGGGTTTACTTGCAGCGTCGCCAGGGGCCGGTGGAGCGGTAAGTGCTTGGCCTGCCTATTGGGTTTGGCGCTCGAGGGGGTGGTCGTGCCTTTGCAGCCATCGCTATTGATGTGCGGACTGATACCCTGGGGCCGCTTTGCGGCCCATCGCGGCGCGAGGCCGCTCCCACAGGTGCGATTAGGCCTGTGCTTCA